>QMIT01000009.1 GCA_024434115.1 Chloroflexota bacterium | reverse complement strand
TCATCACTGTACATTCGGTGACTTCTCTTACTCATGATCCTTGTTCTCCAGTTTAGTTTATCTGACTTTTTTTCTGTCTGCTAAACTGTCACAAGCTCAAGCGTGAAATTGAACAGAGATACCAATATTCAGTCAATTCATAGTAGCAGTTCACGCCGTAGCCATACCGAAAATGTAACGTCTCATCAGGTATATGACGATGATCGGGCAGATACGTAAAATAAGTGGATGGTCGGCTTATAAGGGCGACAAGTTGAAGTGAATTGGAAGATCCTCGAAAAACTGTAATGTGATTTTGCCCTGACCATCCTTTATAGTTATCAGGAATTTCGACGTGTGTATCTTCTATCTCCGTTTCAGGTGGAAGATTCTCAGCTATGGTAACTAGCTTAGAGAAATCGTCCTGATGTACTCGAAAGGTCCATACTTCTTTCAACACTGATATTTCTGTCCCAAATAAAATACTTGAAACGAGAACAGCGCCTGAAAAAGCCGTCCAAACGAAATCCTTTTTTCTCATGAAACGGCGAGCTTTGGAAAAACCCATGAGGAACAGGATGATAGTAATTAAGACCAAAAGACTATAGAGGATACCATATATCAGATACCTCTCTGGATGCAGATAATAGTCGAAGTCACGGCGGAAAAATATAACGCAGGGTAGGAGTAGAATTACGGCGAATTTGAATAACTCTATCCTGTAGTTTGAGAATTTGTCACCCAATAAGGTTCTCAAAAGGCATCCTTATTCAAATCGATTGAGGTTGCAACAAAGAAATGCCCTCTCCCCACTTTGCCCTGAGGAGAGGGTGATAACAGAAGAAAAACTATTCCACCCGGAGTTTGCCACGATAGCGGGTGTATAGGGCGTAATCAATTTGGGTGCGGCGGGCGATATAGGTGCGGGTGGCGGGAGCGAGATGTTTGCGTTCCGCGATTTTGTCCGTCACCAAAATATCAAACGCATCCGAGCCAGCCCCACTGCCATAGGATACCATCAAGATTCGGTCACCCGGTTCGGCGGCATCTAGTGTGGCGGTCAACCCCAACAGGCTGCTCCCCGCGTATACATTACCAACCTCACCCGACAGCAGACCGGGCTTGATCTGGTCATCGCTGAAGCCAAGAATTTGAGCGGCACGGCTGGGGAATTTGACATTGGGTTGATGGAACACGGCCCATGTATAATCTTTGGCTGTTGTCCCCATCAACTCCATGAGCGTCTCACCTGCCGTGACTGTATGTTTAAAATAGGCCGGTTCACCCGTGAAGCGATCCCCGTGTGAAGGATAGGTTTCATGTGACCGCCGCCAAAAATCGGGGGTATCCGTCACGAAGCTATACGACCCCTGAAAAATCGCAAGGCTGTGGTCGGCTGGCCCAATCAGATAGGCCGCGCCACCCGCCGCCGCTGTATATTCAAGGGCATCACCGGGCCGACCCTGAGCAGTATCCATGCCAATACTGAGCGCATAACCCGCCATGTTGCTGCCGACCAAACCTATCGCCGCCTGCATCGCTTCCGAACCCGCTTTACAGGCAAATTCCCAGTCCGCCGCTTGGATATTCGGCGCTGCGCCAATGGCCTCCGCGACAATCGTGCTGCTTGGCTTGACGGCGTAGGGATGAGATTCTGAACCAACCCATACGGCGCGAATTTGCCGGGGATCAATACCACCACGCGACAAGGCATTACGGGCTGCCTCGATGGACATGGTAATCACGTCCTCATCGAGTCCTGCGACGGCTTTTTCATTAATCGGCGTGCCACCCAATCCATTTGTCCACACACGCGCCACCTCACTGGCAGGCAGGCGATAGCGCGGGATATACGCCCCATACCCTACGATACCCACCGGGGCATCGGGTTTCATCAAATAGTCCGCCGCGCGGAGGGGGTTCGATTGATTATTCATGTCTTTCTCCATCTATCCATCAAAGGTTTGCATCGGGGCGAGCTTTTTTGTTCCCACCCGCTCGGAATTTTCGATTTAAGCCAGATTAGGTTTATCGAGGACGGCTTTGACCAGTGCCTTCGCTCGATCTAAGCGAATGTTGCCCTCGGCGATCATCGTTTCGACAATACGGTTGACCATTTCGCCCTGCGCCCCGGCTGCCAACGCCAATTGTCGGGCATGAAGCGCCATATGTCCTGCTTGGATGCCCTCGGTGGCAAGCGCACGAATAGCAGCAAAATTTTGGGCCAACCCCACCGAAACAATGACTTCGGCAAGTTCACGGGCACTGGATACGCCTAAAATCTTCATGGCGATTTGCGCCGTTGGGTGGACTTTGGTTGCCCCGCCAACCGTCCCCACCGCCATCGGCAGGGTGAGCATACCCCGCAGATTGCCATTTTCATCCTGCCACCAGCGGGTCATCGAGGTATAGTGTCCGTCGCGTGCCGCATAAGCATGTGCGCCCGCTTCAACCGCCCGCCAGTCATTGCCCGTCGCAATCACCACTGCGTCAATGCCATTCATGACTCCCTTGTTGTGGGTCGTGGCACGATAGGGGTCAACTTCGGCAAACACTGCCGCCTCCACAATGGATTTAGCGACCAAGGCTCCCGGCATATTTTCGGTGGTCAGGGCATCGGTGGTCATAAGGCAACTCGCGGTAGCCTTGCGCCGATCTGATAAATTGCTCAAAATCCGCAAAGTGACGCGCCCGCCAGTGATCTTTTCAATTGCCGGGGCCAATTTTTCGCAGGCGGTGTTGATGGCATTGGCGCCCATCGCATCACGGGTATCGTACAACAAGTCCACCACCAGCATCGGGCCGATTGTTGTTTGTCGAAACTGGCGCACCTCAATATCGCGTCCCCCGCCCCCTAACTTGACTATGGTTAGGTCGGGGTCATTCACCAAAGCTAAAAGGCTTTCGCGTTCGACAAGAATTCGATCCGCCGCCACCTGCAAATTTTCCACGTCCAACACTTGGATTTGCCCAATCATAACGGGTTCGTCGCTCGAAGTCGTAAAACCACCCCCGCTACGGGCCACCTTCGCCGCGAAAGAGCAGGCCGCGACGACACTCGGTTCTTCAATCACCATCGGGATGAGATAATCTTTGCCGTTGATTTGAAAATTGGTGGCGACCCCCAACGGCAGGCCATACACTCCCAGTGCGTTTTCGACCATTTGATTGGCTTGTTGGGGCGATAAACCAGCCGCGCTTTCTAAGACAGCCTGTTCGATTTGGCTTAACCCGGCCCATTCCGCGATAATGCCGATGCGTTCGGGTAATGATTTTTGATAGAACCCCGGTAAACGGGATGAGCGTTGATTTTCCAACGCGCCTACTCCTCATGTAGATTGAATGATTTAAATCCTATTCTAAAAGACTATCAAAAACTCTCAGAGGTCATCTTGAGAGCTATCCTGAGAGATTTTTAAAGTCTATGGTACAATGTTGAGCCGTTCTATACCCGCCGTATATCTGCGAAAACAACCTGAAATGGTGCAAGTACCATTCTATTTTTGTTGTGATTTTTTAAGGAGTGTTTGCATTGGCAAATCTAGCAGTCACGCCACGCAGCGAAGATTTTTCCGCGTGGTATAACGAAATTGTAGTCCGTGCCGATTTGGTGGATGCCCCGGATAAAACCCCGGTGCGCGGCTGCATGATTATCAAGCCCTATGGGTATGAATTATGGGAAGGGATTCGTGCTGGCCTTGATAAACGGTTTAAGGCGACAGGCCATCAAAATGCCTATTTCCCGCTGTTTATCCCCCTTAGTTTTTTGACCAAAGAGGCGGAACATGTCGAAGGATTTTCGCCCGAATTGGCAGTCGTGACACATGCTGGCGGCGAACAATTAGCCGAACCCTATGTCGTGCGCCCCACCAGCGAAACAATTATCGGCGAGGCTATGTCACGCTGGATTCAATCGTATCGTGAACTGCCGATGCTGCTCAATCAATGGGCCAATGTCGTTCGCTGGGAAAAACGCACACGTCCGTTCCTCCGCACCACTGAGTTTTTGTGGCAGGAGGGTCATACTGCCCACGCCACCTATGAGGACGCCGAAGCCGAAACCATTCAGATGTTGGATGTCTACACCGATTTCGCCGTCAACGAAGCCGCTATCCCGGTTATTCGTGGGCAAAAATCCAATCAGGAAAAATTCGCCGGGGCGCTGCACAGCTATTCCATCGAGGGCATGATGGGAGATGGCAAGGCCCTGCAATCCGGCACCAGCCACAATCTAGGCCAAAACTTCGCCAAAGCCTTTAACATCCAATACACCGACATCAACAACGAATGGCAGTATTGCTGGACGACTTCATGGGGCATGAGTACCCGCATGATTGGCGCGATTATTATGACACACGGCGACGACAAAGGCCTACGGATGCCCCCTCGCCTCGCCCCAATTCAGGCGGTCATTGTGCCGATTTTTAAGAACGACGATGAAAAAGCGTTGGTCTCGCCTGTGGTGGATCGTGTCCAGCAATCACTGGTAGTGGCTGGCTTGCGTGTAACGGTAGACCGTCGTGAAAATCTCTCTCCCGGTTTCAAATATAACGATTGGGAAATGCGCGGCGTTCCGGTGCGCATCGAAATCGGGCCAAAAGATGTCGAAAAAGGATCAGTGGCAGTGGCGCGGCGGGATGTCCCCGGCAAAGAGGGCAAGCAGTTCGTCAGCCAAGAGGGATTAGCCGCCCGTGTCAGCGACCTATTGACCGAGATTCACCATAACATGCTGCGACAGGCCACCGAATTCCG
This sequence comes from Chloroflexota bacterium, assembly GCA_024434115.1. Classification (GTDB taxonomy): domain Bacteria; phylum Chloroflexota; class Anaerolineae; order Aggregatilineales; family J027; genus CFX10. The sequence continues at coordinate 292,169 of QMIT01000009.1, read as the reverse complement.
TGACGCCAATCTAGTTGAGGTCGTCGGCAATTACGATCAGTTCCGCGAGGTGATTGCGTCGGGTCAGTGGGCCTTGACGTGGTTTGGGGGGGATAAGGAAACCGAGGAAAAAATCAAAGCCGATAATCAGGCCGTGAGCCGCTGTTTCCCCCTCGAACAACCCTACCCCGGTCAAACAGGGCCGGATATTGTCACGGGTCAACCGGCCCAACGGTTGGCCTATTTTGCAAAGGCGTATTGATTTTTCAACAAGGAAATATTCAGAAGGGCAGCTTTAAGTAGACTGCCCTTTTTGATTTATTCGATGCCGTACTTCTCAGCAATCAAATTAACGGTGTGGTGGGTGCGGAACAGGCTGTATAAATCGGTGTGTCCCGGTACTAGATTGAGGATGTTCTCGATTTCCATAATCGAAATCCACATTTGAAGCACGTCGGCATCCAAACCCGTCGAAGCCTGAATCGCCCCGGCGGTAATCGGGATGTGTTGTTGATAGAGGTCGAGTAGCATCCGCACAAACGCATCGCGTTCCAGCAACACGCGCTGCACGGCGGGCGAATCCATCACCAACGAAATGCCTTTGGTGTGATAATTGCTCTGTGGGTTTTCATATTCATTGATGAGTACCGCCCCATCTTCCATCATCACTTCAACCGCACGTTGAAAGGCTGTGCCAGAATCAAAAGCCCGTAGCCGCTTATGTAGGCTGCCCAGCGGACACCATTCAAACTTCCGGAAGCTGGTGAACTGCTCCACACTGACCACGACGCGATACATCATCTCTTGGATTTCCAAATCCGTCGCCGGCACTTCGACTTCAGGGTCTTCGGTGGTAGGCCGATACTGCTGCACCGCCGCCGATTTTTCGGGCAGTTGGATAACGGGCACTAAATCTTCGGGATTATGGCGATGGGCCACCAGTTCGCGCACCAAAATGCCTTCGCGTACTAGTGCATCAATCCATTCTGAGCGCCAATTATCATCAAGGTTCATGCCGGGGCCGTTTAAATCCAAATCCATACTGATGCCCTTCAGCAAAAACCCATAATTCACGTATTCCCAACTCCGCACGCTAAGTGTATTGGCAACCCGATGCACAATTCGGTCACGGATCAGCCGCGTAATGCTGACAATTTGATGTTGGTCATTGATGGTCACGATATTATCGTGATTGATTCGCAGCAGGCCAAGTCCTTCGGCTTGTTTCAGCAGTTCTTCGCCGCGTGCAGGGCTGGTAACGGTATGCACTTCCACCAATTGATCGGTCAAATCGTCAAGGGTCAGTGGGGAACGGGGGCGTTCGGCTTGCAGCAAGTCGCATTGAAGCACCACACTTGACCATTGAGAGGGTCGGAAGGCCAACGCTTCGCCACCTGCGTCACGAGTCGCATCTTCATAAATCTGGCCCAGTTCAGTATGACGCTGAAAGTGAGTAAAGTCATCCAGATATTCCAATAGAATGGCGGGGTTATTTTCCAAGAGGCGACTGGTACTGCCATGCACCCCCCACACAATGACCTGCTTGCCGCGTGCGCGGAGTGCCCCAAATACATCGTTAAAATCCCGATCCCCACTGGCGACTATAAAAATGTCCGAACTGCCCGATAATGCACTGTCTGCCAAGACATCTTTGGCAATCCGCATATCGGCGCTGTTTTTACCCGGCAAATTAAACACTGGGTCAATATTTGACAATGCCAAACGACTTGGGACATCATCAGAAACTTCCCGACCCTGAGTATCTACCAATGGCGGTAAACTGCCGCGCTGGCCCCAAGGGGCATAAGCCGCCATACGGGCTACACGACCGTGTGCCCGTGCTTGCCGCACCATTGAATCAATCAACCGATCCATATCAATGATGTAGCCCTGCTCGTTTAGGCCAATCGTGATATTCTCGAAGTCAATGTACATTGAGACGGTTTTGGTTGGGATACCCAAAATGGTTTCAAGCGGTTGGAAGATGATGTTGTTGACTTCCGGTGCTTGGTCGCTCCAAACTCGCACACGGGTATGGGGACGTAAATTGACTCTTGAACTCAGTGCTGCAAAATCAGCCCGCGTGGTAACAAGAACAAGTTCATCCACTACGTCCGAGTCGGCGAAATAGTGGACGACCAGCGCATCCACCAAAAACGCACGTTCTGGTACATTAAAGATGTCAAAGCCTGTGGTGACGAAAATCTGTTGAATATTAGGAGTAATGCGCCCCGGCATCAAACTATGGCGATTCCAATCAGCAGCGGCCACCGCTACTAATTCATCAGCACTCATCAAACCAGACGCAAGGGTGGCCCCATTTCGCAACGCTGTAGCAACTTCATGTAAATCAAGCGCGAGGTTTTTCTCATGCAACCGGGCCAGTAAGTCATCCACATCAACAATTAAGTATGCCGTCATTTTCTATCCTTGGGCCGCGAACGGCCCCGTTTAATCTTTCCGCCTTAAAGAAATTTTTTAAAAGGCTAAATTTCCAAATCAGTACATTTCTGATAAGGAAAATGATAACAATTTGTAGCGCTAGTGCATGAGAGAATGCCCGATACTTTAATTAATTTAATTTTTTGCGGATTTGTAGCAGGTTTTCCCAAGCATTTTTGGAGAAAACGCTTTGTTATTTTCCATTGCAACAATTGTTTCAAAATTCCTAAATATTTATTCAATTCTTCCCTAAAATAACATTTTTATTGTAGCTTTGTTCTAGCTGAAATACAAGCGCTTGGAACAATTTGCACAATATTTATTTGAGAAATTTTTTCAAGCCTGATGGCTCTCATAAGCGGCAATAAAAACACGCGCAAATTGTTCGGCATGTTCTTCAAATAAAATCCGACCTAACAATTCTTCAATCGGCTCCTGCAAAAATGTTTGGCGGGTATGATCATCCCATTCATTCCACAAATCCCGGAAACCGGGCTTGTTCAGCAAGCCACCCAACACATTTTCGGTAATTTCATGGTTCAGCGAATATAAAGCACCCCGGTCTAGGTTACTTTTTACATGCAGATAGGCAGGCACAAAGACTTCTTCGAGTAGGTGCCCCAGATCACGCAGGCTAACATCGCGCGCATGGAAATAGGCGGCAAAACCTTCATAGTTATCCCATAAGCGATCTAATATTTCACTTGCTGCCGACGTATAGATACCCAACTCTACACATCCTTCAAAGTCAGGGCGGGTCAATAACACGTGTTAAGGGGATTATATACCAATCCCGCAAATCCCATATCCCCATAGGTACTGTTCTTGATTGACATCTTCCAATTGTTTGTGATACGGTAGAGCAAATTCCGCAAGGCTACTTAGCAAGGAGGCGTGTCATGAGGATTGTCAATGTCACACTTGTAATCATTCCCGGCGTGCCTTCTGATTCCGCAGTGTTTTAGTCCCCTACTCCCAGACTAAACCTCACCCCATCAGAATGTGTCCGGCGGACGCGGCGACCCTTTTGGGTTCTAGGACTGCGTGCCTTGTTTTTCATGTTGACACATTTGCCTTAAGTTCAAGGAATCCCCATGATACAAGGGACTGTATTCAAAAAAACCATTGGTAGCTATACCGTTCACACGGATGACCAAGTCTTGGTCTGTACCATTTCTAGTAAACTGCGGAAGAACCTCGTCTATCTGTTTGGGCATTCTGACCCATCTTCAGCCAGCAAGCGTGTGATGGCCGTTGACGACATTCAGAGTGTTGATCCCATTGCTATTGGAGATCAGGTGGTATTAACCGATTCGGGTGATGGGACTGGCATGATCGTAGAGGTATTACCCCGCCGCAATAAATTGTCACGCTTGGCCGCCGATCCTAAAGATCGTGGAAGCCAGAAACCACTTGAACAGGTTATTGTCGCTAACGTTGACCTGATTATTCCGGTGTTTGCAGCCGCGAATCCTGCACCCAAATGGAATATGCTGGATCGCTACTTAGCAACAGCAGAAATCGCCGAAATCCCCGCCGTGATATGTATCACCAAAATGGACTTGCTAGAGGCTCCGCCCACCGAACTTGAGATTTATCGGCAAATCGGCTATCCGGTCTATCTAACCAGTACAGCCAACTCGCAGGGGTTGGACGAATTTCGAGAAACCCTCAGTGGCAAAATCTCAGTCTTTGTGGGTAAATCCGGGGTAGGTAAAACCAGTCTGCTCAATGCGATTGAACCTGACCTCGGCTTGCGGGTTAATGAAGTCAATCAACGCACGGGGAAAGGTAAACATACAACCACCCATCAAGAGATGTTTCCCCTCCAAATCGGCGGTGGGATTGTGGATACTCCCGGAATGCGCGAATTTGGCATTTGGTCAACTGGGATAGACGAAGATTTTGCCTATCTTTTCCGTGAGATGCGTCCATTGATTGGCGCGTGCCATTTTGGGATGAGATGCACCCATACCACCGAACCCGGCTGCGCCATTATTGAGGCTGTCGAAGAAGAAAAGATTGCCGAATCGCGCTATCGCAGTTATCTCAAAATGCGCGGCGATTAACCTCTGGTATTGGGTAGGGGACAAACATCCTCTACCCAATTGGTTTAGACCCAAAACCAAATTTCGTAAATTTTCATCCCTCTGTTGACAAGCGCCTGCTCAGGCCGTATTGTATGGGGCGCGTCTTAACCGTGAACTATTGTAAGGAGCGCCCATGCGCGTCCTCATGCTTTCCAAAGCCTGCATTGTCGGCATCTATCAGCGCAAACTCGAAGAAATCGCCCGTCACCCGGATGTTACCTTACGGGTTCTCGTTCCACCCTCATGGAAAGACGAGCGCGGTGAAACTCAGTTGGAGCGAGCCTTTACCGATGGTTATGAATTGACCGTGACCCCCATGCGCTTGAATGGAAATTTCCACCTGCATTACTATCCTGAATTTACCAAACAGCTTCATGATTTCCAGCCCGACATCGTGCATATAGATGAAGAACCCTATAATCTGGCGACATGGTTAGCGCTGCGGGCGACCCGCCAGACGGAGGCCAAAACGCTCTTTTTTTCTTGGCAGAACATCGCTCGGCGCTATCCCCCCCCTTTTGCATGGATGGAACAAACGGCCCTCCGCACCGTAGATTATGCGCTGGTGGGTACAGAAAGCGCCGCCGAGGTTTGGCGTATCAAGGGCTATCAAGGCAAGATGGCGGTTATTCCACAATTCGGCGTTGACCCAGAATTATTCACCCCTGTTCAACGTATTCCCCCTCATAGCCCATTCATTATCGGCTTTGCAGGACGACTCGTACCCGAAAAAGGCGTGGATTTATTGTTGAACGCCCTTGCCACCCTGACGGATTTGGATTGGCGGCTAAAAATTATTGGGGGTGGGCCGGAACGTAGCCGATTGGAACAACAGGCTGCACGCTTAAACATCGCAGGTCGGGTCGAATTCGTTGGGCTTGTGCCGTCCATCGAGATGCCATCCCATCTTCAACAACTAGATGCGCTCGTCATCCCTTCACGAACCTTGCCCAACTGGAAAGAGCAATATGGACGGGTCATCATTGAGGCGATGGCAAGTGAGGTGGCAGTGATCGGCTCAGATAGCGCGGCAATTCCTGATGTAGTGGGTCATGCGGGGTTGATATTTCCCGAAAATGATGTTCAGCAACTAGCCTGTCATTTACGTCAGTTAATGGAAGACCGAGATTATTGTATTTCGCTGGGTAAACAAGGTCGCCAGCGCATCTTAGAAAACTTCACACAGGCTCAAATTGCCGCCCAAACAGTGGCTGTCTATCGGGAGATGCTCAACTCTGCTCAGAATGAGGGAGCTTAAAAAACGACAGACTGTGTTCAATGTCCTCTAGGCGTTCAATTTCAAGGACAATCGTAGGGTTGCGCGGTAGTTCCGCCAAACGTGGCAGAATTTTTTCGTAATCCAATACCCCGTCATCAAGCGCTAGATGTTCATCAATCTCACCATAGTTGTTGTTGATGTGAACATGGGCAATCCAGCCATCCAAGTCTTGTAACCAATCTTCCAAAAGCAGATGTGAGAAAAGCTGTGAATGGCCGACATCTAAGCAGACAGCTAACGCGGATGACCCAACATCTTCCACGACCCGCCGAATGATGGAGGGGTCAAATTCCCACATATTTTCCAATACCACACCTAAGCCCATATTTTCGGCTTCACGAGCAATTGGCTTATAAAACTGCACCATCCGCTTTGTCCAACCCTCTCGATAATCATCGTTGTGGATGGTCGCAATAAAGTTGGCGTGGAAAACCACCGTTTTAGCCTTGAGGCGTTTGGCAATTTCAAAATCACGCAGCGTGCGGTCACGGGTAATCTGGAGGAAATTTTTGTCAGGGCTACCGGGAGCCATATCCATAAATGCCCCATGCAGCGCCACCGGGCCGTGAAAATTTTGCAGTCGGTTCGCATAAAAGGTCACCATTTCCTCCCAATTATCATCATTGAGGAGAGGAGGAAAGGCAAATGACTGGATTTCTAGGCCAATTCCTTGTGTAGCAGCGAGGGCCAAACAACTTTCAAGGCTTTCGTGTTTACAGGTGATTGAAATGGGATTCATGCGACTGCTTACTCTGGATAATGGACGGTTGAGGCGAAGTTTACAAGACCTGCCATGTATTATGCTAGAGACATGGTAAGGATAGGGTTTAAGTTTGGTAAACCCATAGTTTCAGTTTAGCACAGTTTTGACTTGCCAATACCTACCCACTGGAGGGATTGACAAGTAATACGCCTCTTAGATAGGCAGTTCCCAACCCTTCTCGCAAAAGTGCCATAGCAATATTTTATATATTTTTCAGAAATCGTCCTGTCAAAGCGTGCTAGAATGAAAAAGATTACGCTGATGAGTAAACCCATAAAGCGATTTAAAGGAATATTTTTATGGACGCCCCCACCGTACCTGATTTAGTTTTATTTGTGGAAGATAATCCCGATTTTCGGGAAAGCGCCGCAAGTTTATTAGAAGTGCATGGTTATGAGGTGGCCCTTGCCTGCGACGGGCTTGAAGCACTGGAGATTTTGAATCAAAACTCGCGCAAGCCCGATCTGATTGTCAGCGACATCGCCATGCCGCGCATGAATGGCTACGATTTTTTCACCGCCGTGCGGGAGAAACTCAACCTGCGCGACATTCCGTTTATATTCCTCACTGCGATGGATCAGGATGTGCAGATACGGCAGGGTTGGTTAATGGGAGCCGACCAATATGTCGTCAAGCCCTTTAAGCCAGAAGATTTTATCCTAGTCCTCAACAATCGCCTCAAACGAAGCCGTGAGATTACTGAACACGCCCATCGCACGATGGAAGATAAAATCGAAAAAGTTCGTCATGACCTTGTTCAGGTGGTCTCGCATGAAATCCGAACCCCCCTAACCTATGTCAAAGGTGGGTTTGATTTATTGATGGAAGAACTGATGGCACAAAAGCAGCTTCTTCAAGACACCCCCGGTATTGAAGAATACTTCCGGTTGATCCAACTGGGTACTTCTCGCTTAAATCGTTTGGCCGACCAAACCGTGACCATGACTGATATTTCAAGCGGGCAAACCCAACGGATCTATGAGTTAGAACATGGGCCGGTGGATATGGGGAATCTAATTTCAGCTACCCGCCCCTTTATTGAAGACTTAGCCCGTCAAGAGAATGTCACCCTAAAATTTGAAATTCAACCGGGACTCCGGGTTAAGGGCGTCTTGGATGTTTTATCAAAGGCCGTTTCGGAAATCATCCGCAATGCGATTGTGTTTTCAGGCCCGAACAAAACCGTCTTCGTCCGGGGCTATGCGGAAGGGGAGATGGGGGTGATTGAAGTTCAAGATTTTGGACGTGGCATCCGCGAAGAAGACCTGCGCCGCGTTTGGGGCATCATGCAGCAATCAGAACGCATGGAGCATCGCCGCTTGGAGCAGCAGGGCTTTGGCTTAGGGCTGCCCATTGCCCAACGCATCCTCGAAATTCATCACGGCAATGCTGTCCTCGAAAGCGCGGTGGGGCAAGGTACAACCGTCTGGATCAAGATTCCGCTCACTCAATAAAGCTATCTGCAACAAGGGCCGAATACCCACTCGGCTCTTGTTCCTAAAATCCTAGTGTAAATCCCCCATCCACCAACACGACTTGTCCACACATCATCGCGGCATCCGGTGTACACAAAAATGCCACGACCCCGGCAACATCATCGGCATTCAAATTGCGCTTGGCGGGCGTAAAATTTGCCGCCGCGTCCAAGCGTTCTTGCATGACGGACTTCATGGTAGGGAAATGCTGAAGGGCATCGGTCTCCACAATCCCCGCTGAAACCGCATTGACCACAATACCGCGTGGCGCAAGTTCTACCGCCAGATAACGGGTAACGGCTTCTAAGGCTGCTTTGGATGCTCCCACTGCCACATATTCCGGCAGCACTCGAAACGACCCAATACTGCTCAAGTTGACAATCACTCCGCCGCCACGTGCTTCCATCATTGGGGCGGCTAATTGGGAACTAAACAGAACGGAACGGGCGTTGATATTCATTGTCCAATCCCAGCCCTTGACCCGCTGTTCCATCACCGAACGATTAAACCCGGAGGCGGCATTGTTGATGAGAAAATCCAATCCCCCATATGCTTCTTGGGTAGCTTGAAAGAGAGATTCCAATTCATCCTGTTCCGCAATATTGGCCTTTACCACCTCGGCGCGTCGGCCCAATGCACGAATTTCAGTGGCGGTTTCTTCAGCAGGTTCACGGTTACGGAAAAAATTGACGACAATATCCGCCCCCTCTGCCGCCATTCGCAGTGCAATCGCCTTGCCGATCCCTCGTCCGCTGCCCGTGATGAGGGCCACCTTACCCGCAAATCGGTTGGGATAAATCGTCCTGTCCATTTCAACTCCTAAACTTCATAAGTAATGGGTTTTAGTAAATTTCGGTCAAAATCTTTCATGCGCTCCGGGCCAAGTGCCTCCATTGCCAAGCGGACTTGCAGGGCATCGGCTCTAAACCGCCCAATGCCAATCCCCTGACATTGATCGGGCAGCGGCTCCAACCATTGCAGCGAACGCAAAAACATCTTCATCGCCCCGTTATAGTTACCGCGCTGAATTTGATAGTAGGCCACCGCCACCTGCAAAATACCACGATACACATCCCGCACCGGGCCGGATTCTTCCATCCATGCTGTTTCGAGGGTTTCATGGCATTCGTAATATTCTCCAGCATTAAACTCCTCAAGTCCCCTTTGTACCAATGGCGGCATCGGTTGAGCGCACTGGTCAAGTAGTTCCTGAAGGTCAGCTTCGGTTTCATCCACACTCATTCGAATCATATCCGCTAGAGTTGGCAGCACATTTCCAGCCAGTACCTCACGCACATTAAAATACCAATCATGATAAATGGTTACGGCAGCCTGACGGATGATGTCGTCATCAAAATGAGTGTCAAATGCAATCACGGGAATACGGCGGGTGGCAGGGCTTGTTTTAATCGCCTGAATCATCCGTTGCACCTCACTTAACATCGCCAGATGGACCAGTATAGCTAAGGGACGCATTTCAGCGACCTGTTTTACAACCTGCGTTGCATCCAACCTCCAGACGACCTCGGCTTCCAATTCTGTCGCTGCTTTTTCAACCATTTGGCGCAGAGGAGCGTCCTTGACAAATGCAATGATTTTGCGGCCTTTGGTCGAGGTCATTGGCTTTCCTCTAAGGGTTGTATCTCAATCGAATCCAACGTCAAGGATTGTTCATGCGGCAGCGCGATAAAACCAAAACCCAACCGACCCTGCGGCGTCACAATAGCATATTGGTTATCAATCCACGCAATAAATCCTAACGGGCCACGTGGGGCAGATGGCGCGTGATGTACCTTTTCACCATCCACCGAAAAATCCACACTATTCTGCCGCCAAACGAGTTCATAGGTGTGCGGAGTGGCGATATCCACTGTCAGTAATTTTTCGGACACGCCAATGGCTTTTTGGGCAATCGGCCATGCTCGCTGATAAATGGCGCGACTTCGCATCAATAAAAATCCAAGTGGGGCCAACGGCAGCATAGCAAAAAAACTTAGGCTTTGGGCGTCAAAGGTGGCGGCTTTCCACCCATATCCCGGCACATCTTTTGCCAGTGCCATATTATTGGGCGGCGATCCGAAGAAAAACCAGACAGCACGTGGCAAACGGGGTAAATCCTTGCCTGTCGGCATAAAGGGCTGATTCCAAAACCCAAAACCCGCCGTCCCGCGTAGTTCCTCAACCGGATGGGAAGCCCATGCCCGTACTGTCATTTTGAGTGGGGGTCGCCATAAATAATCACGGCGGCGCAGATGGGCATAATCACAGATTTGAGCATCATGATACGTATCTTCGGTGGCCGACCCAACGGTACATATCAATTGAGAGTCACGTAGCTTTAACTGACCGTTACCAATAAGAAGCGGCTGCCAGTGTGATTGAAGGGTTGATTGGTCAAAATGCTCGAAAATTGGTGCTGTCATATGGGCAATTATAACGGGCTGGCAGGCGAATTGCTTGCAGCATAAACTTTTTGGAATGGATGGGTAGATTTCTAAGAATTGAGGTACAATAAAGCGTAGGAATATTGGAACAATCCACTCAATTTTGTTCTCTTCATTCAACACTTATTGACAATTTCACTACAATGCGTTCAAAATGGGAAGAGGACATAGAAACTAGGATATTTTTTGCAAACCTTTGAATAGGGTTATAAACTGCAAGGGTTTTATTGACCCAGATGAAATAGGATTCCAATGTTGACCCCGCGCCAAAGCAGTCGCCCCGGCTGGCTGCTGGCAATCCCAACCTTGATTGTTTTGCTCCTGATGCCGCCACATGCCACTGGCGAAACAGTAGTGCTTTGGGTGCTGTTTGCCATCCTTACCGGCTTTGCACTCAACTTTGGCCTAACATTCACCGAAGGCGAAATCAACGCGGCCTACACCGTCGGCATTATGGCGTTTCTGACGTTGGCCGAACCGGATGATATGGGAGCGGCGCTGTGGGCAGTTGCCGTTGGGTCATTAGGTGGAGTGCTGATTCGTGAGGGACAGCGACTGTACGCCAAAGGGGAAAACAATCGCAGAGTTCTTTTGCAAAAGACGTGGGAACCCGCCCTGCGTACCGCCAGCCAATTGACCCTCGGTCTTGCCGTCGCGGGATGGGCCTATCAACGGCTTGACGGCGATCTCCCCCTCCAATCTTTCAGCGCAGGTGACTCACTCCCCATTTTGGCGTTAGTAGGCATCTATCTGGCCGTCTATCTAGCGACTGTAGTGCTGAACATCCGGCAAAATGCCATTCCGGTACATCAACTGGATGAGGTGGTACGCCTCAACTGGCAATCGCTGATTGGTGTACTGTTGGTACCCCTACCCCAAGCGATTTTGGGTGCAGTCGCCTATCACGGGGTTTCGCTGCTGGCGTTTAGCTTAATGGTCATTGGGTTCGCGCTGTTGGTCGTCGGTGTACAGGGTCTTAGCCAAATCCAACATCGCTATGAAGGTCAATTGCAGGAGATCATGACCATCACAGCGGTCAGCAACGCCATGCGCTCCAATTTGGAATTGCAGGCCCTCTTGCAGACGATTTATTTACAGGTTGCCACCCTGCTTGACATCAAAAATTTCTCGGTGGTTCTCTACGATCCCAGTTCGCGGTATCTTACTTTTCCGCTGAATATACGCGCAGGTCAATCTGAGCAACGGCCCGGACGGGAGGCTGGCAAAGGCCTCATTGAGCGGATCATCACTACCCGCAACCCTTTGCTAATTCAGCAAGAGGCGTGGTCATCCGCTGAAAAAATGGATGGCGGTTTCATTGAATTTCCGGCCTATTCATGGTTAGGGGTGCCCCTACCTGCCCAAACACGGGTGAGCGGTGCAATTGTTGTTTGGTCAGACGGCCCACAGCGCCAATTTACCGCCAACGATGAACGGCTGTTGATGACCATTGCGGTGCAGGCTGGATTCGCCATCGAAAACGCCCAATTGTATGAACAGGCATCGGATCGCATCCGCCAACTGCGCACCCTGACACGGGTTAGTGCCCAACTCAGCAGCACGCTCGACGCCCAACAGGTTTTGGATCGCATCGGGCCATATGCCCAACAAGTGGTGGGGGCTTCCGCTTCGGCCATTTTTATGTGGTGGGACGAAGACAAACAGACCATCGCGCTAGTTCGGTCAAATGGGCTTAAACACGACCCGCCCTATCCGCTCCTGACCAGCGAAACCAATCTTTCGCATCGCCAACAACCCCTAATTATCACCGATTCCCGTACCGATACCCGTGCCACCGAAATGCGCACCATTTTAGATCAAGATGGCAAACGCTCGTGGGTTGAAGTGTTGATGCGTAACCCCGAAGATATTTTGGGGGTGCTGGTGGTCTATTATGATATGCCCCATCCGCATGGGGATGAGGATATTGAAGTCCTGCGCACGTTTGCCAATCAAGCTGCCCTTGCCATTAGCAATGCCCAATTGTACAGCAGCAAAGACGCCGCTCTTAGCCGCCGCGTTGACCAGTTAACGCTTTTGGAAGAACTGAGCCACGATTTGTTTTCGACCCAGCTTGAACGCGATGAGATTTTCCAGCGGGTACTTAAACGCGCCGCTGAGGGAACAGGCGCTCATGCAGCGGTGCTGACCCTCAAAGAAGATCACCGTCCGGCTGAACAGGTGGCGGCATTGGGTTACACACGGGAACTGTTAGCAAAATCCGAAAACCTCAATCGTATCAGCAAACACGTTTTTGATACAGGCGACGCCACACTGGTGCCGGATGTCAAAGCTGACCCAACCTTCGCTACCCCGCGCACAGAAACCCGCTCTTTGTTGTGTGTGCCCTTGCTGCGTGATATTCAAACTATCGGTACGATTCTGCTCGAAAGTAATGCCGCCGACGGGTTTGGATTGGAAGATATGCTGTTTTTGATGCAGGTCGGCGTACAGGCCCGTATTGCGATTGATAGCCGCCTGTTGTTCCAAAATATCCAATCCACCCGTGACCGCTTGCAGGCAATTTTGGATAGCATGACCGAAGCGGTGCTGTTGATTGACAGTGATGGCACGTTACGCATGGCAAATCCCCGCGCCAAGACGATGCTTGATCTTGACCCCGAACAAATTACAGGCCGACAAATCCGCGAACTGCTATCTGTACCATCTATCCAGTTCGCTGAGAAATTGGGCCTCGAAACCAATATGCTGCGCGGTCTAACGCTCGGATTGATGGCAGGTACATGGAAACCTGAACCGCATCATACCTCTTATGATCGCCATGTGGCAGGCCAACACCGCTTTTTGGAACGCGCCGACGTAGCAATTGAGGGCCAAGAGGATCGGGCCATCGGCTGGCTCATGGTCATCCAAGATATGACCGAGGAACGCGAATTATCCCAAGCCCGTGAAGACCTGACCAGCATGATCGTACATGACCTGCGCAGTCCGTTGACGGCGATCAATGCCACACTCAAGCTGATTAATAATATTGCTACCAATGAGGATGCCCTCAGCCGTGAGGTTTTGAAACAAACGACCACCACGGCATCGCAGGCTGTTCGTAAACTGCTGAATCTGGTCAATTCGCTGTTGGATGTTTCTAAGATGGAAAGCGGCACGATCTCACTAGATCGCACCTCCGGCAGCCTCCATCAACTCGCCGAAATGGTGATTACCGACCTGAAGCCGCTGGCTGAAGAAATGGAAGTCGCCATTGAGAACCGCGTGGAAGAAGCCCTCCCGCCGCTGAATGTGGACATGGACAAAATCGAGCGGGTGGTGCTGAATTTAATGGACAACGCCATCAAATTTACACCCAGTGATGGACATGTGTATATCAACGCCCAAATTGACGACACCCTCGGTCAAAATGGCAATCAAGAAAAATTCCTGCGGATACGGATTGCTGATAATGGGCCGGGTATCCCTGATGATTACAAAGAACGTCTCTTTGACCGCTTTGTGCAGATCAAGGAACAGGCCGGGCGACGACGCGGTACGGGCTTAGGGCTAACTTTCTGCAAACTCGCAGTCGAGGCACATGGCGGACGCATTTGGATCGAAGATAATCCAGAGGGAGGTTCGATTTTTAACTTCACGCTGCCCCTTGCCACCGAAACCCACCACGAAGAGGTCACGGCCTAGCGCTTTGGTGATTTTCCCAAAAATAAAATTTGTAATTTTGCATAGGGCATGGTATTTTAACGCCACTATGGTGAATCTAAGCCCAACTACTTCCCAAATGATGGCCTGCATGTGTTGTATGTGCGGTTATTTTTGTGTTGACAGGCGTCTAGGGCAGTAACTTCATCATTTTTGCCAAGAAATTTACTGAAAGCCGACCCGCCTGAGTCGGCTTTTTGCTTGTGAAATCAGTTTTAAGGGGAGGAAACGAAACTTAGGAAAAACGCAGTACCCAAACATCTAGGCCAAAACTGTACCCAAAACCAAACATCGAAACATCTCTAAGGAGCAAAAACCTCATGACCGAAGCAATTGTCACTACGCAATGGGCCGCTGAAAATCTGGGCAATCCGAATATCCGCTTTGTCGAAGTGGATGTGGACACCACGCAATATGAACAAGGGCATCTGCGCGGTGCAGTAGCCTTTAATTGGCAAACCCAACTGCAAGACCAAGTGCGCCGCGACATCATCAGTCAAGAAGATTTTGGGGCATTGTTAAGCAAGGCCGGTGTTGGCCCCAATACGCAGGTTGTTCTGTACGGCGACAATAATAATTGGTTCGCGGCCTATGCCTTCTGGCTGTTCAAATATTATGGGCACGAAAATGTCAGCCTGATTAACGGCGGACGTAAGAAGTGGGTAGATGAAGGCCGCGAATTGGTAACCGATGTCCCCAACTATCCTGCCACCCATTATGCCGTCACCCAAATAAATGCCGAATATCGCGCTGACCGGGACTACATCAAAACTCGCTTGGACAAGATTGGGCCGAACGGCTTTGGCTTGGTAGATGTGCGCTCGGTTGCGGAATATGTGGGGGATGTGATTGCCCCTCCCGGCATGAGCGAAACCGCCCAACGTGCGGGTCATATCCCCGGAGCGGCCAATATTCCTTGGGCACAGGCCGTCGCCGAAGATGGCACTTTCAAGAGCCGCGAGGAATTGGAAGCGCTCTACGGTGGTCGCGGGATTACAGATAGCAACAACGAAATCGTGACCTACTGCCGCATCGGGGAACGTTCCTCGCACACATGGGTTGCGTTGAAATACATTCTGGGTTATGAGAATGTGCGAAATTATGACGGCTCATGGACAGAATGGGGCAATCTGATTGGCAATCCCATCAAGAAAGGCGCTGAAGCCTAATCTGATCCTTCATCTAAAATCAACCTGTATTCAAAAGGGTGGATAGACTCTATCCGCCTTTTTGTTTAGGTCATGCGCAAGCGTAGATTATGATACAATGACCATGCTTGATTCATTTCAAAGAACTTGAAGGAGAACGCCCTAATGAAATTTCGCTTGCCGACAAAATTGGCTTTTCTGATTATTTTGTTGGTTGCTATCGCCGCCACCTCCATTCACCCCACAGCAGCCCCCGTTAAGGCTCAAGGCGGCCTCTCGGAAGAGCAATTGGCCCTCTTGGAGCGTATCGTTAACGCAATCAACTTAGTGGATGATTACACCAGCTACGTCAATACCGAAGGCTCTACTCTGGCCCTCAATGGCAGTGTCGCATTAGCGGGTTTTACCCAAGAAATTGTGCAAAGTCAGCAGTTGGACAGAACCACCACCTACGTGCTTGGTGACAACCCAAATGCGCTGGTTGTTGCCACCTATACCTCCGAAACAAACCAAGAGAGCGGTACAATTGTCTCCTATACAGTGGATGCTGAGGCGCGTTATGTGGATAGCGTCCTGTACGTCAATATAACCCCAGTGGATGGTGATGTTTCTGAGCTTGCATTGCCGGAAGGGTGGGTCGAAGTAGAGGATGTCACCACCTACGAAATTTTTGACGACATTGGGTTAGACCGTATTCTTGAGCGCGTTGGGGCGATTGAAGCCGATCCTGCCAACGACAGCCCCTTGAAAGATCTTGAACTTCTGGAAAAGATCGTTCAGGATGTTACGGTTGAAGAAACCACTCTTGAGGATGGCTCAACCGTTAATGTCTTCACGCTGACCATTGATTTTGTTGATCTCATTAGCGAGGCCCCTGATGCGTTTGGTGGGGATTCCAACTCTGCCGCACAGGGTTTGTTTAACGCTTTTGAAGGTCAAGCGGTTGAAGCCACGATCATTTTGGACGCCGAAGACAATCCATTGGCCTATGCCCTGTCGTTTGAAGGCGAACTGGTAGACCTCGACGCTTCAGTCCTATCCAGCAGTCTCGCTGGAGCTACCCTAAACCTCAGTTTTGTCTTTAGCCAAACTTCAGAACTTAGCCAAGTCAACGAAGCCATCGAACCCGTTGCCGCCCCTGAATAGAAAATGATAATCAAAAAGGGCAGGTTTTGCTGCCTGCCCCTTTCAAAATCTACCCTTGTTTAACCTCATTCAGCATCCCGGCGAGTAATCTCAGCTTGCAGCAACTTAATCGCATCTTGAATATGTGGAATGGGATTGGGCGAGGTTGCTAAAGTCTCTAAGGCGCTGACGCCACTCTTGAGTGCGGTGACAGGCGGTTGGCGGTCAATCACATCCTGATAATTTCGCAGAGCCGCTTCATGATGACCCAAGACCAAAAGGGTTTGCGCCAAATCCAGTCGTTTCCAATAATCGCTTGGCTGGTCATCCAAAATGGCCTCGGCAATTTCTTTGGCGCGTTTAAACATCTCAATGGCCTCTTGTTCCTTGCCTGTAATTTTATACAGTAGGGCCAAATTGCCAACGGGGTACGACGAGGTAGGAGTTGCTTCGACAGCGTGTTCATAGGCTCGCAGCGCGTCATCATTGCGATTTTGGCGACGATATAAGCCACCCAGCGTACCAAAATAGCTTTCGCCATCGGCATCAATCATCTTCTTGTCAATCTCAAGTGCCCTTAACAAATTCACTTCCGCTTCAGCCCAATAGCGGTTGCGAACATTCGGGTCAGTTTCTTGGTCGCCGATACGCCGCTGGGCCAGTCCCATTGCCGCCAATGCCGGGGCAAAATTAGGGTTGACTTGGAGGGCACGGGTCAGGTGTTGCAGGGCCAGTTCAAATTTGCGCCGCGCTGTATACAAGTATCCCAACAGGTAATTGGTCGTCTGATTATCAGAATCAAGTTCAAAGGCTTCTTGGAGACTTTGAATGGCCGATTCATAGTTGCGTGCCCGTACTTGCTGTTCCGCCAACAGTTGCAGTGACAGCACCCTAAATGAATTTTCAGCTTTGTGACGAGTGGCCTCAAGCTGATCGGTAATGAGCGTTGTCAGTTCACCAATCCGGTGACGGGTTGTTTCAGTCAATTCTTCAATTTGTTGATTGGTTTTTTGGACAGCAGCCTCTAATTCTCGCCCCAATCGTTCCACTTCGGCTTCGGCACGCTGACGAGTGAGTTCCACCTTATGTTCACTGGCTTTGGCTTGTTTTTCCAAATCGCCACGAATATCACGCAGGTTCACCACCAAAAACGATGCCGATGCCGCGATAATCAGGCCCAACAGCACCGAACCACCTTCCAAGAAACTCAGGATCGTGCCCACGCTGTCATTATTCTTTTCGGCCTCATGCAAAGCACGTGCTGCCAGATCAGCCGCCTCCGTGCTTTCTAGCGACCCACGTTCATAAACATTACCATCATCCGCCCGTGTCGCAATAATCATCGCTGCTAACGCGATGGGAAAGGCCAAAAACGCCAGCATCAACAGCAGTTTATCAGCAGGGGACTTGCCAAAACTGGTTTGCGGTTTATCTCCGTTTGTCGAATTGTTCATTCGTTCCGCCTTCTCATGCGTCCAATCACCATCCCACCTTAAGAATACGCTTAGGCATTACGAAAAGCAAAAAGCAAGGTCTAACCTCTAGGACGTGACTGAATATGAAACAGATCCTCCGGGGATGGCCCAGTTTGACCAAAGGCGCTATTGGGTTGGGTGGACGAAATCGGGCTAGGCAAGACCCGCGACCCGGCAAAAAACTCAAATTCAAATTCCAACAAATCGCCCGCCTTTTTCGCTGGAAACGGCATCAAACGGGCCGTCAGGGGTTTATCCAGACGTAAGGCCAGTGCCGCCACATCCAACAAAATATCATGTAGGGCCGCAATCCCCACCTCGCCCGGCAGTGGAATACAGTCCAAGCCTGTGCCACACACGGCACTCAACAGGAGTAAATCATTCACGGTCAGGCGTCCCTCAGCGGCCCGTGCTGCCAACACGCTATCTTCTAAAATGGGCAGCATCAAACCGCAAAAGCCGGCACGCGGAAATTTGGCGGATTCAACCGCATTCATGACCAGTGCTGCTGATGCCACCAAACCCGCCCCACCAAACGACGGCCCTAATGCTTCCAGCGCCCCACCTAAACTTTCCGCATCCACCGGATAGGGAGCAAGTGAAAAATCGAAGCCGCCAAATGCAATGTCGTGTTCTTGGGCAAGGGCTTCTGCCACCGGAATGAGCGTATCTACTGTGGATTGAATCGCCCCAATGAGGCGCTCTCTAGCGATGGTCGGCGTGGGCGCTTTAGAAAATGCCCAAACCGCAAGGTCAGCAGCTTGGATAGCGAGGGCAAATCGGGCTGGCCCACCCCCATGATAGGCCACCGGGAAAAAGGGCGACCCCGGCGGACAATTGGCAAGAGCGGCGAGGTATAAATTGGTCATGCCGTCGGGGGTAATCCCGCTAACCCGGTCAATCAAAACCGCCGTTTGCCACAGGCGCAGTAGGGAAATGCCCTGCTCTGGCTCGGCGATTGAAACAGTCGCAAATACTCCCGGTGTGCGGCGAAAAACTTCCCCAATGACTTCAATATAGCGCGGATCGTCTTGCAAGCGGACTGGACCCAGTGACAGATAGTTAATGTTGTGGTTTTGGCAAAGGGCAAAAAAATCGGCGGCTAGTTGGGGCACACTTTCCGGACCATCCGGGGCGAGTCCTGCCGAAAAGGGCTGCGTTGCCATGCGACGGGTCTGGACTTGATAGCCTGTTTTGGCAAGGGCTTGGCTGGCTTCATCAAGAAAATCCCCCATACGGGTGATGGTGTCTTCAGCCACGTCGGGGGTCAGGTCAACAAAGGTCGTGATCGAACGAATTTTGGGCATAATCCTCAACTAAGGGATAACGGCGATGGCCTCAATCTCCAATAAAAAGTCGGCGCGGGCCAGTTCACTCACATAGACAGCAGTGCTGGCTGGCGGCAGATCCACATTGATGTACTGATTCCGCACCTCACGCACAATCGGCAGGGCATTCTTTTCGACAATATAGTAGGTAAATTTGACGACGGATGAAAAATCTGCCCCCACTGATTCTAGCGCGGCTTTGAGGTTTTCAAAAACCTGTACCGCCTGTGCGCGAAGATCGCCAACGCCAACGATATTGCCATTCACATCTAGCGCTACTTGTCCTGAAATGAACACCATCCGACCACTATTGACCTCCGCGATGTGCGTATAGCCCGTCGGTTTGTGAATGGTCGCTGGATCGAAAAGTCGCACATTTCGATGGTTCGTCATGAAATTTGCCTTTCGTAGCCTACAATCAATCTAAACATATCATTGAATATGCAACCGCCGTCAACTGATTCGGTAAACGCCAAATCAGTTACAGTCATCCAACGATCATTTAGTCTGTGTTGATCCAAAACA
Organism: Chloroflexota bacterium; assembly: GCA_024434115.1. Lineage (GTDB taxonomy): Bacteria > Chloroflexota > Anaerolineae > Aggregatilineales > J027 > CFX10. The sequence goes on along the minus strand of QMIT01000009.1, from coordinate 272,430 downwards.
CATTGGAAAAAATCTGGTTTTCCAAAAAGCTATCGGCTGAACCCGACTGCATTTGCCGCATCAAGGTAGCCGTAGTATCGGTCTGCAAATCGGTGACGTTGACCGCCGAATACCCAGCCCGCAGCCCACCACCGATCCATAAAACATAGCGTCCGTCAGGGGTCACATCGTATTTTTGACCGCTGGAACCCGCTAGGAAAGACAAATTGACTTCAGTGCCGGGGTCAATTTCAGCCACGCTCACGGACGATTGACCATCGGTGCTGACATGCAGAATTTCATTATGTAGCTCATTGATATTGCAATCTTCCAGCCACCAATGCAGCATTAACAATGACCCATCTGGTAAAACACGGAGATGGCTCAAGAGAGTCGCGTCTTCGATGCTATAAACCAGTGTGCTTTCGGGAATGCCCACCTTGCTTATCTCCCACAATCCACACAAAGCCACCCCACCGGGGGCTGGACTCGCCAGTTGAGTCAGCAGAATATCATCACCCGAACGGACAGAGCCATTGGTGAAAAAGGTATCGCTCAGGTCAAGTCCCTGTGTTTGGAGCGTGTCGATAATGGCGAGGATCGTTGCTCCAAAATTTTCGTTATCCAGCGCAACCGTGCCGATTTCTGTGCTCGTCTCAGTTGCCGGATCATATCGGTTCAATGTTAGCGCAGTTTGATCTTCGGACACAGCGTTCAACAGTAGTGTGCCATCCGCCAGCACCCCGCTCATAACACCTTCAGGTGACACATCCACTACACCCGAACCATCTTGTTTGGCGAGAAAGAAATCCGCGACGGGGCCATCCCCACGAATCTGAATCTCCGCATAGAGCACCGAATCGGGTGTCCAACCGACTATATTGGCGACAACCCCCTGCATCCGTCCTAAATCCGTTGCTTCAAGAGTCGTCAAGTCAGCCACAAATACACGCCGATTACGCACCCCGGAGGTGGAATAGAATACCTTTTTGTAATCCGGTGAAACTGAAACGGTGGTTGGGTTGACCCCTTCAGCAATCATATGCGCTTCAGTCTCACCAAAACGCATAAAATAGAGGGTCGAAAGCTGAGTTCCCGCCGTCCCATAATAACCCTGTGTAAACAATAGGCCACCTGAGATACTGTCAATCACAGGTAAGCTGACCTGCCCATCTATAGGTTCAGGGAGTTGGGCGAGTGGTGAATCCGCACTCCCTGTCTCATCATTCCCAGCGGTTTGGCTGTCGGAGGTCGTCGCAGTAGGCCGATTACTCGACGCGGATTGTACGCTGGGTTCTTCTTCGTCTCCACATGCCCCCAGCAGCAAAGTGGCTGTCAGCAACAATATCAGCCAAGTCCATTTGGAAAATTTCAAATCCATCTTAAGAATCTGGCGTTTCATAAACACTCTCTTCTCATTCGCATCAACCAACAAGCTAAGATACTATTACGCACAACCAGCAAAAACCAGTTCGAATTTGAGGGATGTTTTACCCTTACCTTTATCACTCACTGCTTATTGGTGAAGTTCAACCCATAGGAATAGTCTGGATGTCATTACCACTTAACCCACCAAATATTGAATCTCTGCGTTCCCAATTTCCCGCCCTCAATCGTCCCGTTAATGCCGGTGGCCTGCCCGTTCACTTTGATAATCCAGCCGGGACACAGGTCTCGCAACGAGTAATAGATGAGGTCAGCAACTACTACACCACCATGAACGCCAATTCGGGTGGGGCGTTTGCTACCAGCCAGCGCAACGATGCGATGGTCGAGGCCGCCCGTCAGATTGCTGCCGATTTTCTAAATGCCCCGGATTATCATGAAATCGTATTCGGCCCAAACATGACTACCCTGTCATTTGCGTTGTCACGAGCCATCGGCAAGACCCTTCAAACGGGCGATGAAATTGTGCTGACGATGATGGATCACGATGCCAATATCTCGCCGTGGCTGCGAATTGCCGAAGATTATGACCTCGTGGTGCGCTGGGTGGATATTCACACCGAGGACTGTACACTCGATATGGACAGCTTCGAAGCGGCCTTGACTGACCGCACCAAAGTCGTGGCTACCGTCCATGCCAGTAATGCAGTTGGCACAATCAACCCGGTGCAGCAAATCGCGGCAATGGCCCACGCCGCCGGAGCCTACTATGTGGTAGATGCCGTCCAAAGCGCCCCCCATATTTCGATTGATGTACAGGCGATTGGCTGTGATTTTTTGCTGTGCAGCGCCTACAAATTTTTTGGGCCACATATTGGGATTTTATGGGGCAAATCTGATTTATTAGAGCGCCTGCCTGCCTACAAAGTTCGTCCATCGAAAAATGTGACGCCCTATCGTTGGGAGACTGGCACGCCCAGCTTTGAAACCATCGCGGGGACCAAGGCAGCGCTGGAATATTTGGCGGAAATCGGCAGGTTATATGGCGGTTCTGAGGCCCAACATTTCCGAAACTTCACCGGACGGCGCTTGGATTTTAAAACAGGCATGTCCTCCCTCGCGGCCTATGAGCGTGAATTGGTGACCCATTTGATTGAGATGTTGAAATCGCTACAGGGGATAGAGATTGCGGGGATTACCGACCCTGCCCATTATCATGAACGAGTGCCTACCGTCGTCTTTACGAGGCGGGGATATTCCCCACTTGAAATTGCTACCCACCTTGCCCAACACAACATTTATGTGTGGGATGGCAATTATTATGCGCTGGCGATCATGGAACGCCTAAATAAACAATCGAGCGGGGGTATGGTGCGCGTTGGGCTGGCACATTACAACACCCACGCGGAAATTGATCGGTTGGAAGCGGCTTTAAAAAAGCTGTAGGAACAAAAAAGGGCAGGTGTTTGATGCCTGCCCGCTTGGTTACTTCAAAGTTTGTAAAACTAAACGGCAGCGGTGGCAGCCACGTTGCGATAGGCAGGGATAGCCTCAGCCTCACGCACCATCAAACGGCTGTAGACATTGAGGAATTCAGATACGGATTCGACGCTAATAATGGCTTCCAAAATCACGTTCTCATTGGCAACCAAGCCCGATAACATGACATTGCGTCCACGTACCTGCACCCGAATGGGTTGGGTACAAGTATCAGGATTATCCCGCAAAGCAGCCATCACCAGCAATTTGATTTCTTTCTCAAACATGGTCATTTTCGTAGTGTTCCCTTCGCCATTAGGTACGGCGAGCTAATTTTCGTTGCAAATTCCTCGTAAGAAGCAGTTAATTTTTTACGCACTGTTGTTAAAATTGTTTCAAGTTTCACAAGCAAAGTCAAGCACCTTTTGTTAGAAATAAATGAACGTTGCGTTAACACAAGAATTAAGGTAGGGTTTTATGCTATTGCCTAAACTTATTCATGACCTCCATCATGTTGACCCCACAATCCGCATTAAAGCCTTACAAATATTGGCAATGCTCGAAGAAACCCGTGCATTAAAAATAGTAGCTGAACTCTATAAAACCGATCCTGACGAGCAGGTTCGGCAAACTGCACAATGGGCGGGTAAGGTCATCTGGTCAGCCGTTCATAGCGGCTATACCACCGAAACAGCACTGCAACAACACTTTAAATGGCGACCCTCGCGTGTACATGAGGAACGCTTGGTCGAGAATCTGGCAGGGCAAGCAGGCTCAGATAAAGATTTACAGAATCAATTGGAAATGCTCAAAAGTGAATGGCAACAGCTAGACACCCTGTCTGACCATTTTCGGTATGAAACAGCGTCGGTCAAACGCCTAGCAAGCGGCACTGACCCGCTTGAACTGTTAGAGGTAGGCTTATCGGACGATTTCCGGCTGTTGGTGCAGCTAAAAACAGAAGCGTAACCACGATGAGCTATTCCAGAATATCTATTTGGGTAAGCCGCCTGACCGATGCCAACCCCGCGACACGCCGCGAGGCCATTCATTCAATTGAAGCCTTTGGCGATCCGGCTGCCTTACCCGCGTTGGCCGACGTTTTTGTCAAAGACCCCGAACTTCGCGGTGAGGCCCAGAAAACTGCTCAAAGGATTTATTACAACCAGCACCGCCTCCAAATCGCCTATCAATATGTCAAAGCAGGGGCGAATGAAGAAGCACGGCCTATCTTAGAAGATATTTTAAAGGTTGACCCAGACAATATAGACGCATGGTGGCTATCGGTCTTCATTGCCGAAACCCCACAGCGTAAACGGGCTGCCTTGGGACGAGTGTTGCAAATCAAACCTGACCATGCTCCGGCGCAGAAGATGGCCCAAGCGCTTGATGCTCAACTCAAACAGACTGGCCCCCTACCCGAACGCCATGCTCCAATTATTCCACCCAAGAAAAAACGTCGTATCCGCTGGCCCTATGTGCTGCTGTCAGCAATCGGCATGGTAGCTATGATGTTTACCTCGCTGCTCCTGCTCGACAATTTTACAGGTGGGGATTTGTTTGATGATTTTGAACGGCGGGTACTTGGTGAGCCTAAGCCATTGGGGTATGTCAATGTTTTGCGGGGTGGCCCTGCTTCCGAAGATACTCCTGAACAAGACCGCCTGCCCATCATCAAACGCCGCAATATCGAGTATGGCAGTACCAATATTGGGGTATTGAACCACAACGAAGCCCATGAATTCCGATTTTATGCCCGACGGCGGGATGAAATCGTGGCAATCGTGAGTTTTACTACCAATGGCAACCCCGACGTTTTTGCTATTGAGCTTTGGAACAGCGGCGGCATGGTGGCCCGTGAGTTAATGGGAATGGGTTTTACAGTCGGCCCATTGACAGGTCGTGCTCTGCAATATACAGCACTGGTTGAGGGTGGTTTTTCACTGGTTATTTATAGTCAGCAGGATGGCCCCAGTGGTAACTATACCCTAATGGTCACAACAATTGACCAACTCATGGAAAGCCAATAATAGCTCGATCACTCAATCACAATTTCCGACTCAATCACCACCCCGTCGCCAGAGGGTTCGCCATTGAATGAAGCTGGCAGACGCGGACCATCGGGCATATAAATTCCCACCCGCAAGATCGCTGGGCCGGGTCGTACATCGGGGGCAATCGTCCATTCGCGTAAATCCTGCAACACAAAACCGGGAGTCAGTAGGCGCGTTGGGAACAACCCACCCATTAATCCGCCGTCCCGCTGCGACAAGATTTCACCTGTAGCGGGATCGAGCAGATGTACATATACGCTGTAATCCCCGTGCGGTGGAGCATTTTCTGTTCCCTGCCAATACAATTTCAGTGTAAAAGGTTCGCCGCGTGTCAGCGTGGTCGAGGGCAGATCGAAGCCAAGCAACTGCATCGTGCCGTCAAATATGGCATCATCCAGTGGGTTTTCGGGGCTGACGGGTTGATAAACCGCCCCCGTATCAATCTTAAAGACCTCATAGCGATTGTTGCCATCATCCACCACAAAAGTCACCGGGGTAAACACTTTCCGCCATGCCGTCCCATTCGGCCCATCGGTAGCAGGTTGGCCCGTCGGTGGTAGAGGATAGGCCCACGCCATGTGCTTCCATGCCCACACCTGATTGGGGATAAGGTCAAAATCGCGCCACAGCCCATCATCAAACACCGCTACATATAAATCGTAGTTAGCTAAATCTTCAATGTCGGTGGGAATATCCCGATAGTTGATGTCCCACTCTGGAAAATAAAAATGCAGGCGGTTTTCACCGGGGGCCATGACACGCAGGCGGTCAACCTGATTAATCTCGGCATAATTTTCCAGAAATCCGACGACCTGCATCAAGGCGGGGTTGGCATACGCGTATTTCTCGCGGTCAGTATCCACTCCGGTATCATTAAAGGTATTCAGGGCGGTGTGATAAGTCGCAGCGATGGAGGCCGGGATAGCAAGGAAAATGATAACCACGATAAGGGCCGTCTGGCGTAAACGGTTTTGGCTCATCAGGGGCATCACCCAGCCGGACACCAAATAAGCAATAGGGGCAAGAATCAATGGCAATACGGTCAATGCCAAGCGATAATGATAGCTGTACGACCAAAAATAGACTAAGAAGAATGGCAAGCCTAGTCCCCATGTCAGCAGCCACCCCTGGCGCACCATCGGCGGCTGTTCTCGCCAAAAATCACGGATGCTCCACAGCCAGACGACAATACCTGAGAACAGCAGCACAGTCTCCGTCGTATTTAGGCGGCGCATCGGCTCACGGAAACCATTGATCCAGTCCCACGCCGTCGCTTGTGTCCATCCACCGTCAGGAATGCTCAAGGCTGTCGGCAGCACAGCCAAACTTAACAGGGTGATGGAGAGCATGGGCGGCAAAATCGTTTCGGGGTCGCGCCCCTTCCGCAAATTCTCAATAATTACAATGATCGCCAGCAGCACCGCCAATCCATACAGCCAAACCAGTTGCATCCCTGAACGTTGGGCCAATTCGCGCCAATAGTGGGCAGGCAAAATCGTCCAATCATGTCCATACAGTACATTTCGGATATACCACATGCCGCCGATAGGAGCCGAAAGAATTCCAGTGATGACAACAATCCGAAATTTGTTAGCAAACCAGCGCCGCCGATCTTGTAAATAGGCCGCTGATGTGGCTACTGCCATCACTAGGCCTACCCCCAACACAAACGCGCCAGAGGTCGGTTTTGTCCACATCGCGCCCGCCAACATCAAACCAGCAATCGCGGCATAACGGTCTGCCGAGGAGCGCATTTCGGCCCGCCACGCCAATGTAAAAAATACCGCCGCCAGCGTGAAATAAATTGCCATTGGATGTTCAAGGTCGCCAGAACTTGACCACGCCAGAGAGGAAGGCAGCAAAATCCATAGTGCCGCTGTCAATAATCCTACCGAACACCGTCCATAGATCCGCCAACCCACCAAATAGGCCGCGAATCCACTGCTGATAAAAAATAGCGGGACGGCTGCACGTGCGGCATGGTCATTGTGGCTACCCCATGCCAAATCGCCAAACGTGAAGGTCAGAGGCACTAGTTGGGGATAATAATCTATCCAATTGGGGATGCGGCCTTCTTGCATAAATATCTTGGTGTTATAGCCGAATGTCCAAAGGGTGTCATAGCGCAAAAAGGGCCAGAACGCCGTATCCCATGTCATCGCCAAAACCGCAATACCCATCATGACGAGCAGGGTGGTCATCACAGGGCGGGGTAACAGGCCATCGCTTTGCACATCGGCCTCATTTTCAAGCGGGGGCAACTCATCGCGCCGTCGCCATGCCATCGCCACGCCCACCCCGGCAATCACCACTGTCCCAAAGATTGCTGCCCCAAAGGTCAATTCGCCAAATGTGCCGAGCAAAAACAGCCATGTCGTGCCGAATAAGGGACCAAGCGCCAGCCCAAGCCCAACGACAGTTGTCCAATCACGCCAATCTCGACGCGGGAGCAGTCCATAGGCCCAAGGAATGCCGACCCCGGCAAAAAACCAGATCAGCCATGTGAGGACAGATAAAAACGGTTCTAACCAATCAGCCATGTGATTCACTCGTCCGAAAATTTCGGTTTGTCAGCAGGGTAAAAATCGTCTGTAGGCCAATACCCGCCAGAATACAGCAAATCAGCGACCACAAGAGATAATAGCGCTGCCACGCCAACGGCACACTAATGCCTAATGCCACCGCTGTGCCGATTGACCAAATCAATCCTACAAACGCGCTGGGATGCCTCGAACGTTGGAGCAAAGCAGCAAGCCCAATCGCCGCCACCCCCGTCCAAATTATTCCGACAGGATGGTTCATCTGCCAACCGTCTAGGCGGGCCTGCTCATAGCGAGTAATTTCATCATCTAGTACCTGCTCAAATGCCGGACTCTCATAATATTGCAAATCGGTCAGAAAGGGTTGCTGAATCAACACGACCCCCTGCGACCAATGCGAATCGTAGGCATCGGCACTGGCTTTCGTCTGCCCCCGCAATACTTGGAGACGCAGTTCACCCGCCAATCGCATCCGGTCAAGTGGCGCATCCCAGATGGCAGGTGTCAATAGGATATACACCCCCGTCGCGCCAATTACTACCCCCAACCATCGGGCAAATGAGTGAATTTGGGATTGCGATACCCCCTGAATCTCACCGGAGGTATGAAAAAGATGTTGGCCCAACTGCAAAATGACCCATGCCCCCATCACCGACCCCACTGTAATGACGCCTGTCGGTTTGGAGGCTAGGCACAAACCCGCTGCGATTGATAGCCCCAGCCATCGCGCTGGGGTGGGTTTTTGCATCACCAATAACGCCATCCACACCACCATCAAGGAAAATGTTCCCAATGCCGCCTCTTGCATCACGCGCCGTCCATTGAGTAGCCAAACTGGATGGGTAGCAACTAAAAACCCGGCGACAAGACTGGCAAGATAGGGTCGTCGTTGATCGAATTTTCCCATTCGATAAGCGATGTTCGCTGCCAATGGGATACTCAGCATCGTCAATAGCGTCGTGACCAAGCGTGCCCGATACAGCTTAAATTCCTCTGGACGCCGCCCATTTTCAGCATTCCACGCATAATCCAAACCATAGTACCACGGCGCAGGCCATTCCCATTTTTCCACCCCCGCCGACCATAACGCATACCCCGTCAAATAAGCGGTGGTTGTGCCTGTCAGCAAACGGATATGTTCTTCGGAATCAATCGCAACAGGTGGTTTCACACGCAGCGCATTGGGGTCACCTTCGACAAAATACGTTATAAAATCGCGGCTTTTAAAAAGATGATCGGCTTCATCGCCATGAAACGGCACACGGGTATAACCGACTAGCACATAGCCCATTAGTAAGACGAAAAATCCCACCACGAGGGCTTTATTACGCCATATCATGCTTCAATTGCCTACGATTTAAGATGATTTGCAGCAGCATCGCCCCACCTAAGCCCATTATCAGTGAAAGGGGTATCTGAATGGGCAAATAATAGCGCTGCCAATCAAGTGGGATGGTCAACAGTGAAATCACAACAATGCCAATCACCCATATTGCTAAAACAATCGCTATATTTTTCTGACTACGCCGCCAACCCAAACCGATGGCACCCAGACCCGCGACGACCAAGAGGATTCGTATTCCCACCATGGCAGGCGATGTGATTCCAGCCAGATAGCTGTTTTCATACTCATCAATTTCATCGGCTACCCCCGCATAATCGCCCCAATAATCGGCCTCATAATATTGGGGTTCGACGCCAAATATCCCCTCCCATAAGCCTTCAAATCGCGCTCCCAAGCTGTTATAGCCCCCAAATAAGGCCACCTGCTCATCCAAAAGTTTCTGACGCTCATCCAGTACCACACCCGGCATCTCTAGTAAGTGACTTGACCACCAAAGCGGCGTCAGTGCGAGAAAAACGATTAGAGCGGTCATCGTGACAAGCCCAAATTTGAAAATAAGCTGATATGACTGCTTCGATTGGTTTTCGGATTTCCCCCATTTCACGAACAGTAACCCCAAAAATAACAGAGCAATCGTAAAGGCCGTGCTGTGTTTGGCGGTTAACGCGATGCCCGCCGCCACTCCCAACAGCAAATAGCTATTGAACGAATCCTGCCGATTCACCAATCGCAGTACCACCCACCCGACCAATGCCAAAGCGAACAACATCGCCCCTTCAAACATGGCCCGCCGCCCATTCATCAAAATGACCGAATTCAGCGCGTAAAGTGTGGCTGATAGCCATCCCGCCGAAGCCACAATCAAGGGGTGGGAAAATACTTGGTTTGCCACCAAGCGAGTCATCCTCAATACAAGAGCCATACTGAAAATCAAAAACAGCGTCGAAGATAAACGGGTCACGTTGAGCAGGCGGTCAGATGGCATATGCCCGTTGGCGCGATTCCATTCCGTATCTAGCCCCCAGACCCATTGGTCATTTAAATCGGCCCGATGGAAACCCGAAGCAGACCAAGCGATACCCATTGTCCAGCGCGACCATGTGCCGTTCAGAATACGCAGATGTTGTTCAGTGGTGCGACGCGGCGGCGGAGAATAGGTGACAGCCGATACATCCCCACGTAAAACAACCGTATCATAGTCCGCACTCATCCAAATAATGGTAGATTCATCGCCATGAAACGGCACTTTTTTGATCCCTGCCAGCGCATAACAGGCCAACAGCACCAACAGCAGGGCATCCAGCAGCCATATCCATTTAGAGCCAAGCATCTTGTTCTTCATAAATTTATACCGTTCACAAAAAAAGCCCGGTCATTATAACCCCGGGCCTTACTATTTATTTGTTACGACTTCAAACTGCTCGGATGACGATTAGTCTATTGGAAGGGTACGCTTATAAATCATGAAATAGCCGCCTCAACATAAAGGAGTACCGTGTTTGGCTCTGGAATAGGCAAGCCATCTTCCAGTAACCCTTCAATATGGAATTGGATGGCCTGCTTAATCGCTTCTTCGGTTTCTTCAAGCGATTCACCCGTTGCAATACAGCCGGGTAGATCGGGAACATAGGCCGCATAGTTGTTCTCAGCCTTTTCAATGACGATCCCATAGCGCATGTTAAACCACCTTGATGGGCCACGCCAAGACCTCAATTTTATGGGCATAATGCACTAGGTCGGGGGTATTGGTCAAGGGAATCGGCGCGACGGTGTTTAGGGTGATGTCGGCTTTGGCACGCTGCACAGGCCAACGTACATGATGAATATCGCCACGCACAATCTGGCCCTTCCGACCCGTTGTATAGAGACAGTAGCGTTCGACTAACCAATGATCGAGTGTCCCCGGTTCGGCATGGAACACATCTGAGTCAGGAGCATAGGTCGCTCGGAGTTCACCCGCCGGAGCGTTTTTGTGCGTGCGCCGACTACCATACGTAACCTTATCGCCATCTACCTGCACCTGCATATCAGCATTGAAGTAAGGGAGATGATACCAATTACGTCCCAGCCAGACCCCAATCGGATTTGCCGCGTCGAGACTAAAAAACACCACCCCCGGTTTATCGCCATTTACCGTTACATAAGTCCGCACATTGAGTTCGGCAAAGGCGGATAGGTAAGGGGCAGTGGGCGTAACTCGTAGGCGAATCCCGCGCATATAAAAGGGTACAACACTGATCCACGCCTGTCCGTCAAAGGTATCCAAGGTTAAGCCTTTGGGGATAAGCGGTTGCAATTGCGCCGGATCAAGCGCCCAATGCGCAAACAACAGCCGATGCCATTCTTGTTTCATCACCCATGCCCCTGTCGGCAGTGGATAGGGACGGTGGGCAATATCTTCAATGAGGCGCATCAGATTACCCCATGTTAATAACTAATTGGCGCATCTCGGTCATTTCTTGCATGGTATAACGTACCCCCTCTCGCCCCAACCCAGAATCTTTGATTCCCCCATAAGGCATATGATCTACCCGGAAGGTCGAGACATCATTAATCTGCACTCCCCCAACCTCCAACCGTTCCCACGCATCCATCATGCGGCGGATGTCGTTGGTAAACACCCCCGCCTGCAACCCAAAATTGGAGGCATTGGCCTGTTGAATGGCGTCGTCCCATGTTTCATAGGGGGAAAGGGTGACGACTGGCGCAAAGACTTCTTCAATACAGACCTTCATGGTTGGGGTCACTTCCGCCAAAACAGTTGCAGGAATCATCGTCCCCTCTCGCTTGCCACCTAACAGCATCGTCGCGCCTTGTGCAACCGCTTCATGCACCCATGCTTCAACCCGTTCCGCCGCGCGAATATTAATCAACGGCCCAATATCAGTGGCGGGGTCTCGCGGATCACCGACTTTGAGCGCTTGCACTGCCGGGACAAAGCGATCACAAAAATCCTCATAAATGGAGCGATGCAGCAAGATGCGCTGAACGGAGATACAGTTCTGGCCGGCGTTGGCAAAACTCCCGATCACAGTTTTCTGCACCGCGACATTCAAATCGGCGTCCTCATGCACAATCGCCGGGGCATTCCCACCCAATTCAAGGGCGACCCGCTTGCGTCCAGCTTTTGCTTTCAGCATCCAACCCACCGGCGCACTCCCCGTAAAACTCAACATAGCGATACGGGGGTCGGTGACCAATTTTTCAGCGCGTGGGCCGGGGCAGGGCAGCATACTAAAGGCTTCCGGCGGGAAACCCGCTTCTAATACCAATTGGGCCATCAACAGCGAGGATAGGGGGGCGATTTCCGGTGGCTTAATGATGACCGCGTTTCCCGTCGCAATAGCCGGGGCAAGTTTATGGCAGCCTAAATTGACGGGATAATTGAACGGCGTAATGCCCAACACAATACCCACCGGATAGCGTCGGACAAACCCCCGATGCCCCAATCCCGGCTCTGTCCAATCGAGATCAAGCACTTCACCATAATTCCGTCCGGCTTCTTCACTGGCGACCAAGACGGTCTGGCAAGCGCGGCTCATTTCCCCTGCCGCCGTCTTACGATTTTTGCCGCTTTCCAGAATCATCAAATCCACCATGCGCTCAAAATTCTCGCGGAACAGACGGTGGAGATTCCGTAAAATTTCTACCCGACGGTAGGTCGGCAATTTGCGCGTGATTTCAAATCCGCGTTGAGCAGCCACAACCGCATCATCCAAATCATTTTCTGTTGCCATATAAATCGTGGCGGACACCGAGCCATCATAGGGAAACATCACGTCTAAGGTCTCATTGCTGGTGCGCCATTCACCACCCACTAAAAATTTTTCTGCCATTGCCACTGCTCCATTTTTCAAAAATTTATGTGTCTATTCTACCCTGCCATGAAATTACCGTGAAAAATTGACTGCAACAGCCAATCCGATATTAATGCGGGGTACAATGAAGCTATAGCAAGGATAGAGATAGGGTAGCATCGGCATGGCACGTATACTTTTGGTGGACGACGAGCCAGATATGGTGGAGGTGTGGAAGCTGTTTCTGCGCCGCACCGGACACGAATTTATGCAAGCAAATGACGGCCTCGAAGCAATAGACATGGTACAGCAATTTCTACCTGACCTCATCATCCTCGATCTGATGATGCCTAATGCTTCGGGGGATACAGTGTTAGGATTGGTACGGAGTACCCCGTCATTGGCCCGTACTCGTGTGTTGGTCGTCAGTGCCCACCATGAAGCGGCACGGATTTCGCAAAAATATAAGGCCGATGGTTTTTTGCCGAAACCCGTTCATTTGGAGCAATTTAACCGAGAAGTTGAACGCTTGGTCGCAGAGGCTCAGTCCGAAGTCACGCAAGATTCATAAACCACTTGGCAAAACGCTAGACAAACGAGAGGGTCAAGTTTAAACTCAACAGGTGAGTCTACTTTATTTCGCCTGCCAAAGGAGAGTTTTTGTGACAGCACCACGCGGCCTCTATTTTGAAGAATTGGAAGTCGGCCATACGATGATCTCACGCGGGCGCACAATTACCGAAGCGGATGTGGTCAATTTTGCCGGGGTATCTGGCGATTATAACCCTTACCATACCGACGCTGATTTTGCGAGCAAGACGCCCTTTGGTCAGCGCATTGCACACGGCATGTTGGGCCTATCGGCTGCTACTGGGCAAGCCTATGCCCTCGGTTTTATGGAACGCACGGTCATCGCTTTTATGGGCCTCGAATGGAAATTCCGCGCCCCAATTTTGTTGGGCGATACGATTACTGTGCAGATTGAAGTCACCGAAAAAAAAGAAGCCAAACGTATGGGCGGGGGCTTAGTCACCCTCGACGTTAAACTCGTTAATCAACGTGGCGAAACTACCCAAAAGGGTACATGGACGGTATTGGTGGCGATGAAAGAAATCGTTGAAGCCACCGAAACGAACTGATTCTGCATGTCTACCCCTCCCACCATCCATCAGTTTCCAATTCCCACCCCTTTTATGGTTGGGCCTGTTAATGTCTACCTCTTAGAAGGCGACCCCCTAACCTTGATTGACGTTGGGCCAAATTCACCCGAAGCCTATGATGCGCTGGTAGCAGGATTGGCTCACGTAGGTTATAGCCTCCGTGACATTCAACAAATCATCATTACCCACCATCACACCGATCATTTGGGGCAGATAGCGCGAATCGCCGAAGAATCCGGGGCAAAAGTTCTAGCGCACCCCCTAACCCGCGCATTTCTGGAAAACCCAGTGACGATGCATGAACGCTACAAGCTGTTTTCGCAAGTGATTTTTCATGAGGCCGCCGTACCAGATGAGGTCGTTCGCACTATCAACCGCAGCTACGAATTCTTGCAGCGCTACGGCAATCAACCTACCCCTGTTTTCCGTGTGCTTGATGAAGGCGATAGGGTGGAGGCGGGCAGGGTCGAATGGCAGGTCTATCACACCCCCGGCCATGCAGGTGATCTGATTTGTCTCTACCACGCCGCCAGCCAAACGCTCATCGCCTCTGACCACATCATCCTAAAAATTAGCTCCAATCCGCTGATCGAACCCGCCGCTGTTGAGGGCCAACCCCGTCCACACCGCCTATTGGAATATATCGCGCAACTGCAACGTATGGCCGCTCTCGATATTCGAATAGCCTATTCAGGGCACGGCGTACCCGTTGAAGATGTGCGGGGACTGGTCGAAAAACGGGTCGCTTTTCATCACAAACGGGCCGCCCAAATCCTCGACTTTTTTGAGGGTCACGCCTACCATCTATGGGATTTGACCGAAAAAATGTTTGCCCATGTCCCTTCCGGCGAAAAATACTTGGCCCTATCCGAAGTCTTGGGGCATATTGACCTCTTGGAACACGATGGCAAACTCACCCGTGACTACCGCGACGGTATTGTCTACTGGCAACCCCGCACCGAAGCGCATCAACACCGTTAGGTTTTTCTCAACGCTAATGGGTGTTATAATACTCTTTAGATTTGGCTAAATTACGGTATAAAATTGCCGCTCATTTCTTTTGAGAGGTGAGCAGTCAATAATATTTATTGCGTTTGGGAGACATCATTATAGTATGAGCGATAACCCCAACGAATTACCCATTAATTCCCAGAGTGATCTGCCCGAAATCAACACGGGGACTTCGGGAAATGGTGATACAGAGCCTCTACCCGGTTCAGGTGATACAGCGGGTTGGCGGCTGATTGCCCAAGAGACTTCCCGGCAGGGTTGGTACAAACCAGCGAATGCCCTCTCAACCGAGGAACTTGCCACGCGCAGCCAAAACGCCGTGACAACATCGGAGCTACTCCCCGGTACGGTTCCTCTGCGGGAAGGCGGCTGGTATTCACCGAGCAACACGGTTGATTTACCGACCATCGCGGCGAGTGCATCGGTTGCATTAAATCTCGACAGCATCCCCTCGGCAACTGCTGTCACTGAATCCTCTACCGAACCCTTAGAAGCCACCGAACCGCCCGCTGCTCCCATTGCGGAAGGCACGGTTTTTGAGCCATTAGAAGCGCCGGAAGGGTTGCGATCAGCAGAGGGTTTTAAAGAAGCGCCCGAAGTGCCCCTTTCAATTGCATTGGAAGCGGAATCAAGCGGTCTGCGCGATATAGAGCGTGCGCCGGAAGAATCCAGTCAGGGGTTGACACTTGAGGAAGCAGCCGCCCTGCAACAACAAGGCACGGGCGAGATTCTGGCGGTTGAACGTGGCTTAGGCGGTGTCAGCGATACACCTCAATCCGACACCAATCCGCTGGATGCGATTGCGGCGAATCCTCAAAGCACTCCTTTAACCACTGCAAATGCAACCCATGTTTTGGGAGATACAGGCGACATGCAAAAGAAACCCACGCCCCAATCGTCTGGTTTTCAGGCCCAAGAACCCCCTCAGGTCACGGGAACTGGTCCCAGTCAACCGATTACACCGCAACCATCGGCCCGTGAAGTGGCTGCCGCCCGTTTCCGTGAAGTGGAGCAATCGGTACAAATCCTGCGTGACCAATTTAAGCAGGGGCAGATTACCCGTGCTCAACTGGAAACCGAACTGCGCCGCTTGATGGTGCTGGACGATCAAGGGCGCTGGTGGACGCTTGGCGTAGATAGCAACCGCTGGTATCGCTTTGACGGACGGGAATGGATTCCTGATGCCCCACCCCAAACGGGGTCGCAGCCAGTCGCCGTCGCGCAGGAGGTTCGGGGTAATTACGTGCCCACTGAAACCAATGTACAAGCGCCTATGGCTGCCGCTGGAGTTGGGGCATTTGGGTTGGTACAGCCCTCCCAAGAACCGACCAAAATCGCGCTGGATGAATATGGGATGCCGCTGCCCCAGCGTGTACCCGAAGACGACCCCAACGCCACAATGGTCAATATCCAAGCCTTTACCCCGCGTGCTGATGAACCGACATGGGGCGACTTTCAACAGCCCAAACCCAGCCCCGATGCGGCTGCTCCGGCAGGGGGGATTAGTGACAAAACCATTCCGTCGGCGGGCACTCCAAGTTCGCCCGTTAGTGCGCCGACGATTGTTTCGCCTGTGCAAGCCGCCCAAGCCGCGATGGGTGCGACCATTGAATCGCCCCGCCCGGTGGATGCCTCCGCCAATGTCCCAACCGCCGCCCCGCCTAAACAAGTCGGCATTCAGCCCGATTACAGTGCGGCCTATGATCACCCCTTTGAACGCAGCAATATTGTGAAATACGGTGTGTGGGTTGGGGTCGCTGGCATTGTGGCTGGGCTTGGCATCACCCTCTGTATGCTGCTGGGCATGGTCGGATATTATATGTCAGTGGTCGGCAAGTATCAGGACAAGATTGACAATCTCGGTCAGCAGGCCTCCAATTTCCAGACCACCCGTATTTATGACGCACAGGGTAATGTGCTGGCCGAATATAACGACCCACGTGAAGGGGCACGGACTTCCGTCCCATTGGAAGAAATTTCCCCTTGGGTTATTCATGCGACGGTTGCCACCGAAGATGAAACCTATTATGAAAACCCCGGTTTCAGTGTCTTTTCGATTTTGCGGGCCGTCTATACCAACGTCCGCGGCGAAGGCCCACGTTCTGGCGCAAGCACCATTACCCAACAATTGGTACGCCAATTAATTTTGGAAGAAGATTTTGCGACGCAGGTTTCCAGCGAACGCAAGATTACCGAAATCATCCTTGCTGCCGAACTCAGCCGCAAATACGACAAGAACGAAATTTTGGAACTGTATCTCAATGAAATTTATTATGGCAACCTCGCTTATGGCATCGAGGCTGCCGCCCAAGCCTATTTTGATAAACCCGCCTCGGATTTAAATATCGCCGAAGCCGCCTTGTTAGCGGGTCTGCCCCAAACTCCCGCCTTATACAGTCCCATCAGTAACCGCGAGGGTTCGATTGGACGTATGAGTGAAGTGCTGCGTCTTATGACCGAAGCCAACGGGAATGGCTGTATTCAACTTGAAAACACCTTTAACGGCTACTCCGATGGGACACCGTTCCCCTATGATCTCGCGCAGCCGTTGTGTGTGACGCCAGAATTTTTAAATGCCGACCCCAACTTCGCCATTGACCGAGCGTTGGTGGAAACTAAGATTTTTGAACAACCCGCCCGCGACCTGCGTTATGCCCATTTTGTGAACTGGGTTTGGGATCAACTGACCGAGACCTATGGGGCGGACACGATTTACGCCACAGGTTTTAATGTCTATACCACGCTTGACCCGACCATTCAAAACGCCGCCCAACAAGCCGTCACCGACCAACTAAATCAGGCACGGGCACGCTTTGACATTGAAAATGGTTCAGTCGTGGTGATTGACCCACAAACAGGTGCGGTCTGGGGCATGGTCGGCAGCGCGGACTTTAATAACGACGAGATTGATGGTCAGGTCAATGTGTCCCTTACACCGCAGCAACCGGGGTCGTCTATCAAACCAGTGGTATATGTCACGACCTTTGAGGGTATTGACCCGGCAAGCCAATGTTATAACGCTGCCGCCCCTTACTTCAGCCCCGGCACGGTGTTGTGGGATACCCCGACGGTATGGGGTAATCCGCCGTCTGTCTATGAACCTTTGAATTATGACCGCACGTTCCGAGGGCCTGTGACCATTCGACGGGCACTTTCCAACTCGTTGAATGTCCCTGCGGTAAAAGCCCTTGATTGTGTAGGCACAGAACGTTTCCAACAAAAAGCAAATGAGATGGGCATTGAATTCCCGCTGCAATCCCCCACCGCCGTCGGGCTGCCCTCGGCACTCGGAGCAGCAGAAGTGCGCTTGTTTGACATGGTAGCTGCCTATGCTGCCTTCGCCAATGGAGGCATCCGACGCGAGCCATTTGGTATCAGCCGTGTCGAAACCGTGACGGGGGACATCATTTTCCAAGTGGACATGAATGCACTGCAAGGCCTTCCGGTGATCCGACCCGAACACGCCTACCTGATTAGCTCCATTTTGTCAGATAATCAGGCCCGTTCAGAAGAATTTGGCACCGGCTATCCGATGGAAGTCGCAGGCTATACCGTCGCGGTTAAAACTGGGACAACCGATGAAAACCGTGATGCGTGGACAATTGGCTGGACGCCCCAAGTCGTCGTCGGGGTATGGATGGGCAACACTGATAATCGTCCGACAGGCGGTGAGACAGGGTATGGAGTAGCCGCCCCGGTCTGGAATGCAACCATATCGGCGGCACTACAAGGCAAACCGAATGTTGGTTTCCCCCAACCCGGTGGTATTGTTCAACAGCAGATTTGTAATGACACAGGTACGACAGTTCCCACCAATGGCTGTGGCCCCGGCGGAGATTACTTTGAAGTATTCTGGAATTCACAGCCGCCTCCACAAGGTACGGATAGTTTGTTGCAGGTGGTCAATGTTGACCCGTTCACCAATCGGATTGCGAACCAGTATTGCCAAGACTATGCCCAACCGCAAACCTACCTCATGACCACTGATGCCACCGCGATTAGCTGGATTAACAATCGGCCTGAAGGTCAGGCATGGGCACAGTCACGCGGATTGACATTGCCCTTACAATCGCCACCCGTCGAACAGTGTACCGCCGACCAACCGCGACCCATTGTCGTGTTAAACAGTCCTGCACCGGGAGCAAGTGTATCCGGCCCAGTACAGTTGTTGGGTCAGGTGAGCTTGCCAAACTTCCAAAAATATGAGTTCCAAATTGCTCCGGTGGGAACTGAGAATTTTGTCACCCTTGCAGGGCAAACCTATACAACCCAAGAACCAGATGCCAATTCCTTCTTAGGTGGCTGGAACACCATTGATACCCCGGATGGACAATATGTACTGCGTCTGGTTGCCTATGCCACCAACAACGCCTTTTTGGATGTACGGGTGCCAATCACAGTCTTTAATAATCAGTCACCCGCAGCGGTTTCTACGCCGACCCAGTAAAAAATCGGCAAATTTGTAAAAGTCGCCATCAACCGCCGGAGGGTTATTGAGTACACTCTCTGGCGGCTATTTTTTATAAACAGGAATCATTTTTATGATCGGCACGATTCTCAACGTCATTACCGTCGCCATTGGCAGCGCTCTCGGTCTCATGATTGGTGACCGTCTCCCCAAAAATACCCAGACTTCGGTCATCACCGGCCTCGGTTTAGTCACATTGGTCGTCGGCATTGACAACGCTATGCTGTCGGGCAACATTATCATTCCTTTGATTAGCGTAGTCCTAGGGGTCATCATTGGCGAGGCCATCAACATTCAAAAAGGACTGGATGATTTTGCGAGTTGGCTTCAGGCATGGGTCGCCAAACGCAGTCAACCCGGTCAGGAGGGTGATTTTGATTCGGCCCGTGAGCGTTTTATCAATGGATTTGTGACCGCCAGCCTTGTTTTTTGCATTGGCCCATTGACGTTTGTTGGCTCGATTCAAGATGGCATCTCCGGCAATTATGAACTACTGGCTATCAAAGCCGTCTTGGATGGGTTCGCGGCGTTGGCATTTGCGGCCTCATTGGGAATCGGTGTCAGTTTTTCAATCGTCACCATCATCGTGATTCAGGGCGGCCTTGCACTGGTCGGTTATCTTGCTGGATCGTTCATGACCGACCCCATGATTAATGAGATGAGTTCGGCGGGCGGCCTGCTGCTCATCGGCCTCAGTTTGATTTTGCTGGATATTAAACACCCGCGCATGGCAAATTATCTGCCTGCCCTCCTGATAGCGCCGCTCATTGTCGCCGTCGGACGCTGGCTCGGCATTGATGTCTACCCGAATTTTTGAAATTTTCCTGCTACAATTACGGGTGTTGGATTTATTGGAGGACTTTCGATGCGAAAAGTCATCATACACCGAGCCGAAGAGGATGAGACAGGTTATTGGGCTGAATGCCCCAGCTTGGGGGTAGTCAGTCAAGGCGAGACATTTGAAGAAACGCTCGCTAACATTCGAGAGGCAATTGATCTTTGGCTAGAGGTTGCCAAAGAATATGGCGACCCTATTCCACCCGAAGATATTAATGACCTAGTGGATGTGGTGGTTGCCGTGTGAGTAAACTACCTGTTATTTCATGGCAAGAGTGCGTAGATGCGCTCCTAAATGCAGGATTTGTCGTTGTTCGAGAAGAAGGCCATATTATTTTGCGTCGCAGTGATCCACCCCCAGCAAAAACCATTCCTGTGCCAAAACATAAAGAACTCAAAAAAGGTACTCTGCGCGGAATTATCCGACAGGCTGGATTAAGCGTCGAAGAATTTATAGAACTTCTCGATCAATAATTTCCTATCTGTAACAAATTTTTATTCGTGATAATCAGGGTTATCACTAGGTAATCATGACGGACACCTTAAAACACCTCCAAAAAGCCACCTGTATTGCCACCAGCAATATCGCATTTGTAAAATACTGGGGGCGGATTAATGATGCCCTCCGCCTACCTATGAACGGTTCGATTTCGATGAATTTGGACTCGGCCTTCACGATTACCACCGTCGAATTTGATGAATCATTAAGCGCCGACCAATTTTCGCTGGCAAACCAACCCGCCGACACCAAACAATCTGTACGAGTGTTTAGCCATGTGGATCGCATCCGAGCCATTGCGGGCATTCAAACGCGGGCACGGGTGGCATCAGAGAATAATTTTCCCACCGGGGCGGGCATTGCCTCATCCGCCTCAGCATTCGCGGCCCTCAGTGTCGCCACCGCCAAAGCCGCTGGATTATCCCTCTCCGAACGCGAATTAACTTTATTGGCGCGGCAAGGGTCGGGGTCAGCCTGTCGTTCCATACCAGCGGGATTCGTAGAATGGCATTATGGCGAAACCAATGAAGCATCCTTCGCGGAACAGATTGCCCCGCCCGACCATTGGGACATCCGCGATTTAATTGCGATTACCCAGACCACCCACAAAGAGGTCGGGTCAGCCGATGGCAATAAATTGGTCAGCACCAGCCCCTTTAATGACACCCGTGTCAAATTAGCTGGGGTGAGTTTGAATACTATCCGCCGTGCCATTTTGGAAAAAAATTGGACAACTTTTGGCGAAGAAACCGAACGCGAAGCCATCCGACTGCATGTGATAGCCATGACCTCCCAACCACCGATTTATTATTGGAGTCCGGTGACGTTGGCAATCATCCAAGCGGTAACCGAATGGCGGCGGGGTGGGCTCGAAGCCTATTTTACGATTGATGCTGGGGCGAATGTGCATGTCCTAGCCAAGCCTGAGGATGCCGATGATGTGGAAAATCGCTTGTGGCAGCTAGAGGGTGTCAAAATCGTGCTGCATAACAAACCCGGTATGGGAGCGCAGGTGGTGGAAAGTCATCTATTTTGAAGGGATAGTAATGGGTATCAGCATGATACATCAAGCCATACCGGGGGATGGTAGGCTCATTTTGCTGGCAAAATCAGACGCTCAGTTTGGCTGTGAGTTACAGTTTTTCAGCCATTTAATCATGGAGAAATTCTATAGACCCGATAGAAATTTAGAGGAATTCGAGATCAAAGCCCAAAAGGAAGCAGAGAAAGCTGCAATAACAAATCCGGGCATTGAATCCCGTAATTTATTTCTGAGTAAACACATGATTTACGAGTCATTATTTTATGTCCTTTCTGGTGAGATTTATTTCGGAGAAGAAATTGATAGTACGGCTAGTGAACTAGCAAAAGCAGTATTTGGAGCAGAAATAATCCACCCCGCAGTAAGAGCAACTCAAGGGTTTCCCATTCGATATACTCCCTCCGAAAAAGTGAAAACCATCTCCGAACTACTCGTATCAATCTCAGACGAGGAAATAGAAGCCCGCCTCCAACTTGGTGAAAACCCTTCAGAGGATAAAGCTTGGATTCATAATGTAATGGTATCGTATTTTGAAAACTTCGATGCTATACGTAAATTGGTGTCAGAATTTAGGGGTTTTTACACTTCACTGGCAAAACTCAAAGAGGCCGTGCTTGTTATTCTCGACTAAAGTTATACTTGCCACCACCAAATGACGAACACTACTTGACCCGCCGCCTATCTCTAGTTAAAATGCGTAATCACACAAGGGGCAGTGGCGAAATGGCAAACGCAGCAGTCTTAAAAACTGCGGAGGAAACTCTTGTGGGTTCGACTCCCACCTGCCCTACATCGTAGATTAAATGGAAAATTTATAGATGTTACAATCCGCCTGATTCAAAAGTGATTTGAGTCGGGTTTTTTTGTTTAAAATGGACTTCACATTTGCTAGGGTTTAGTTACATTAGATACTTTGTACAGGAATTCACGAAACTAGCGCGTCTTTGTCTGCGTAAAAGACTAATAGATATAGGAGTAAAGGATGGCTGGTAAGAGCTATGATCTCTGGCTGAGAGCAACCCGCGACAATCTGAAAGACCTTTACAGTTTCATGGCAGCAGTCAGCGCGGCCCTCAATCTCGATGAAAAAACTCACTTCGATATTGAACTCGCCAGCGAAGAAGCAATTACCAACATCATGTCCCATGCCTATCAAGGGGATGAAGAGGGTCGAATTTTTATGCGGCTCACCCAGATGAATGGTGAGATTCGTCTCCACATTCAAGATTGGGGCAAGCCTTTCGACCCGGAGGCCATTCCCAATTACGACCCCCATGCCCCCATTGAAAGGCGCATTAAGGGTGGGATGGGAATGCACTTTATGCGTACCTTGATGGACAACGTAGACTATAAATTTGATGGAGCAAACGGAACTACATTGACGATGACAAAGATTTTGGATTTAGACGCGCTTCGGGGTGCTCCCCAACCCGAAATCGAACGCGAATTACTGGTTTTTGAGGAGGTCGGTTGGGCCTTGACCAATGCCCGCGATGTAGACGATCTGCTCAATTTGATTGTGGACAAGCTGCGCCAAGTGGTGGATGCAGATCGTGGCACGTTGTATTTGATGGATGAGCAGACGGGTGAACTGGTCTCCAAAGTGCTGCACGATGATACAGGCCGCCTGACTGAAATCCGCCTGAAGATGGGGCAAGGGATCGCGGGGCATGTCGCCCAAACGGGGGAAACCGTCAACGTTTTTTCGACCAAAGACAACCCCTATTTCGCTAAATCCTTTGACCAAGCATCCGGTTATGTCACCCGCAATATGATTTGCACCCCCATGCGTGATGGCCGCCGACGGGTGATCGGGGTGATCCAGCTACTGAACAAATTACATGGCGTATTCACCCCCCGCGATGAAACCATCCTCAAAGTGTTGGCCTCCGAAGCCGCCATTGCCATCGAAAACGCGCGATTGCTGGCCTCCGAACAATCCAAACGCGAACTGGCCGACACCCTGCGTGAAATCACCGCGATCATCAACAGCACACTCGAACTGCAAGAGGTGTTGGATTTAATGTTGCAGGAACTGGAGCGGGTGCTGCCCTTTGATGGCGGGGCCATTCTGCTGACCGATGGCGAGGATATGGTTATTCGGGCTATTCGAGGCTATGCCGATCAAGAAACCAGCGATACTTTAGAATCACGTCTTTTTAAAACATCAGAAAATGTCTTATTTCAAGAGATGATTTCGACTTGGGAACCAATTATTATCCCGGATGTGGAGCAAGACCCGCGTTGGATAAAAATTAGCACCACCGCCGGGATGCACAGTTGGATGGGTGTCCCATTGATCGTAGAAGATCGGGTTATCGGGGAACTGGGCATCACCAGTCGCCAGATTAACTTTTATGCCGATGAACACGCTGAAGTGGCGCAGGCTTTTGCTAATCAAGCAGCCGCCTCGATTGAACGTGCCCGCCTCTATCAACAAACGATTTTGCAGGCCCGTCTGCAACAAGAGGTTGAAACCGCCAAGAAAATCCAAACCAGCTTTTTGCCAGAATTCGCGCCAAGTTACCCCGGTTGGGATATTGCTGCCAGTTGGCAGCCCGCCCAAGAGGTAGCGGGCGATTTTTATGACTTTTTTAACCTACCAGATGGTCGAATTGGTTTTGTCGTAGCGGATGTGTGCGGCAAAGGGATTCCAGCGGCTCTGTTTATGGCCCTTTCGCGTACCATCTTCCGGGTCTTGGCGATGTCGTCGGAGGATACCCCCGACCAATTGCTGCATGAGGTTAATAACCAAATTCGCGCCGATAACCGTGCCAATTTGTTTGTCACGCTGTTTTATGGTGTCTTAGACCCCATCAATGGCGAACTGCATTATTGCAATGGGGGTCATAATCCCCCCGTCTTTGTCGGAAACGACGGAAGTTATAAAATGATAGAAGCTGGCGGGACGGCGCTTGGCATTTTTGCCAACGTCCCCTATCGAGCCGAAAAATTAACTTTACAACCGGGCGATGTCTTAGTCACCTATACCGACGGTGTGACCGAGGCCATCAACCGCGATGAATTTGAATATGGCGAAGAAAACCTGATGGAGTGTATCTATCGCAATCGCCACTATACAGCGCAGGAAATCTCGTTGGCAATCGCTACCGATGTTTATACTTTTTCGCACGGCCTGCCCCCAGCTGACGATGCGACCATCGTGGTGATTAAGCGCAGCGAATAATCAAAAATCTATTTATCCAAACAAAGGCAGGTAAAAATCCCCATGTCTGCTGTTACATCTTCTATCCCAAGCGACCTTGATATTGCACAGGCCGCCACGCTCCAACCTATCCTCAAAATTGCTGATTTGCTTGGTTTGAATGAGGATGACCTCGATCTATATGGTAAATACAAAGCCAAAGTCCATCTCGATGTTCTAAAACGGTTCAAAGATCGCCCGCAAGGCAAATATATTGAAGTCACCGCCATCACCCCTACCCCGTTGGGCGAAGGCAAAACAACCACATCAGTTGGTCTGACCCAAGCCCTCGGCCAGTTGGGGCGCAACGCCATTGTCTGTTTACGTCAGCCCAGTCAGGGGCCAACCTTTGGCATCAAGGGAGGAGCCGCTGGGGGTGGTTATAGCCAAGTCATCCCAATGGAAGATTTTAATTTGCACTTGACAGGTGACATCCACGCCATCAGCGCCGCCCATAATCTTGTGGCTGCCGCCATTGATTCGCGCATTTTCCATGAAAGCACCCGCACCGACGAACAGCTTGCCAAGCAAGGCTTGACCCGTCTGGATATTGACCCCTATAACATTACGTGGAATCGCGTGGTGGATGTCAATGACCGTGTACTCCGCAATGTCATTGTCGGTTTGGGGCCACACGCCGATGGTCTGCCACGTCAAACAGGTTATGACATCACCGTTGCCAGCGAAATAATGGCGATTTTAGCCCTCTCCACCAGCCTGCAAGATTTACGACAGCGGGTTGGACGGGTCGTAATTGGCACCAATCGGGCAGGCAAACCCATCACGCTTGAAGACATGAAAGTGGCAGGCGCTGTGACCGTCTTGATGAAAGACACCATCATGCCAAACTTGCTGCAAACGCTTGAGGGGCAGGCCGCCTTTATCCATGCTGGTCCTTTCGCCAATATCGCACACGGCAACAGCAGCGTGATTGCCGACCAAATCGCCCTCCGCTTAGGTGAATATGTCGTGACGGAAAGCGGCTTCGGCTCAGATATGGGTATGGAGAAATTTTTCGACATCAAATGCCGGGTCAGCGGCCTTATTCCTCATTGTGTGGTACTCGTCAGCACCATCCGCGCCATGAAGATGCACGGTGGTGGGCCAAAAGTGACCCCCGGCAAGAAATTGGACAAAGCCTATCTGGAAGAAAATCTGAAGCTGCTCGAAGCAGGTGCGGTCAATATGGTGGCACATATCGAAATCGCTCGTAAATTCGGTGTGCCCGTCGTAGTTGCCGTTAATCGCTTCACCCAAGACACCCCTGCCGAGGTTGCACTGGTGAAGAAAATTGCCGAGGCTGCGGGTGCCCATGCCGCGATTGCGACCAACCATTGGGCCGAAGGCGGTAAAGGGGCGTTGGAACTCGCCGAAGCCGTTGAAGATGCCGCCAATCAACCGAGCGACTTCCGTTTCTTATATCCGCTGGACATCCCGATTAAGGACAAAATCCGCACGCTGGCTCGTGAGGTTTATGGGGCGGACGATGTCGCGTTTGACCCGAAGGCCGAGGAGCAAATCGAAGCGTATGAAGCGAATGGCTTTGGCGGTCTGCCCATTTGTATGGCAAAGACCCACCTCAGCCTTAGCCATAACCCTGATTGGAAAGGCCGCCCGACAGGCTACACCTTCCCGATTCGTGAAGTGCGGGCCAGCGTCGGCGCAGGCTTCATTTATCCTATCGCGGGTGAGATGCGTACCATGCCCGGTCTAAGCCTGAAACCCGCCTATATGAGCGTGGACATTGACGAAAATGGTCGAGTCATGGGCTTGTTCTAAACGATGAATGACGAACTCCGGCTTCTATTTGAGAGCGATCAGGCCGAAAGGATAGATCATCCTCCATATGGGACGCCGGAGTATTGGGCGCTGCGTGAACGAGATCGTCTGCGGCGGGTGCGGGTGACAGAGATCATCGCATCCGGGGGTTGTACAACCGCTGAAGATTTTTATCACGCGGCGCTGATCTTTCAACACGGTGATGCGCTTGAAGAAATCGCACAGGCGCATCAACTGGCAAAACAAAGTGCCGAGTTAGGTCATGCCCCGGCCCGATGGTTAGCAGCGGCTTCGCTTGACCGCTGGTTAATGTATCAGGGGAACCCTCAGAAATACGGCACACAGTCTGTTCCAGATGGCAAACGTCATCGTCTGTGGGATGTTGACCCCACAACTACCGATGTCGAACGTGCTGCATGGGATGTCCCCACCCTCGCTGAACAATTGGAACGGGCGGAAGCACTCAACCGCAAGGGCGAACCCATGCCGCCAATGGATGACGCCCCGCAGTGGCTTAAAGATGCCATTCGGCGCTGGGAAAGCACAGAAACCTAACTCTATGTTATGATTGGAATGCAGCGTAAAAATCTTCTTTGAGGGTGAATGTCATGCCAGATGTAAACCAATTAGTCGAAAAAGCCATCGCCGCTTATAAAGCCAAGCAAAAATCACAGGCCCGTGAATTATTGATGCAGGCCGTTGATATGGACGACAAACATGAGCAGGCATGGTTGTGGCTCAGTGCAGTCGTGGACTCAGTGGAAGATCAGCAGGTCTGTTTGGAAAATGTGCTGACCATCAACCCTAAAAATGATCGCGCCCGTAAAGGTCTGGAAGAACTTTATAAAAAACAAGGCAAGCCCATACCGCCCCAATTTGCCAACCCCAGCGGAGCACAACCATCCTCATCTCCACTGGGAAGCGGTTGGGATGCGGTGGATGATAGTTGGGGAGCGGTCAATACTGCCAGCAGCGGTACCTCTAATCGTAGCAACCCGTTTGACGGAACAGGCTTTGATGCCAACCCTTGGGGATCGGATTCTAATGATGCGCTCTATGCAGGAGACAGCCCGGATGCCCCTGCCACCAGCGTCGAATGGAACAAGGGTGGCGATAAATCGGCCTATGGCTCTGGACGGCAGGTCGCACAGCCGAGTTCGGATGAGTATGACCAATGGCTCGCCAGCCTCAATTTAGGTCAAGGGCCTTCTAGCACACCAGCCGCCACACCAACACCGCCAGCGCCTCCGCCACCCGCCGCAAGTCCTTGGAATTCTACGGCCACACCCTCAACCAGTGCATTTTCATTTGATGACGACGATCTTTCGAGCAACCTAGAGGCCGCTGTCCAGTCGGAGGGGCCGAAGAAGAAGGACAGTGATCCATTTGGCGGGGCTTCAGCTTTCGCGGACGATTCGGATGCGCATTCGCCCTTTGATTTTGGCACTCCCTCCAAAACCACCAGTCGCGCCGCAGAACCCATTGAGCCGTTTCAGGTAACGACCCGTCTCTCTGATTTCTCAAACGAAGCAGACCGACGCACCTCTTTTTTCGATGACGAGCCGTCCTCCATTTTTGGCGATGAGGATGACCCCTTTGGAGCAGGCACGGACTTCAGCTTTGATGACGATGATCCGTTTGCAGGTATCAACGAGAATATACCCGCCGCCTCTAGTAAGCCCGCTAAGGCAGGCAAAAAGAAAGAAAAGAAACCCAATTCCCGCAAACCGACCATCTCCGCCGAAGAAGCCATGTATTACGCGGCGATTCCGGCGGACATCACAGCCAAAGCCAAAAGTGGCGGTCAGGGAATGCTGGTATTGAGCACCTTGATACTGCTGATTCTCAATATTGCGGCAGTGGTTGGTCTGGTAATGAGCCTATAAAAAGAAAAAGGGCGACCCGCTACTGGTATCGCCCTTTTTTGTTCTTGGGACTAGACCACGACACTAATCATCTTGCGGTCAGCGATGTAGATGACCTTGCGTGGCTGCTTGCCCTCCAAATATTTCTGGACGGCAGGCGAGGCCAATGTGTATTGTGTCGCTTCCTCTTGTGTGACCCCGGCAGGCACAACGATACGATCACGCACCTTGCCATTCACTTGAATCACCAATTCAATTTCATCCTCGGCGGCAATAGCAGGATCATACACAGGCCACTGCTGATTATGGATACTGTAGGGTTGACCCATGCGTGCCCATAACTCCTCCGTGATAAATGGCGTCACCGGAGCCATCAATTTCAGCATGGTTTCAACGGCCTCTTGCCATGCCTCGACGCTGACATTGCCCGCCCGTTGGACGGCATTTTTGAATTCCATCAGTCCTGCCACCGCCGTGTTAAAGCTGAATGCTCCCATGTCGTCGGTGACTCGTTTAATGGCCTGATGTGCCTTACGCCGCAGATCACGATCCGCTTTGCTGGTATCTTCACCTGCCGCAACCGACGGTGGGCCAGCGTGGACGATATTCCACACGTCCTCCAGCCAGCGCACCACACCCTTGATACCTTGACTATCCCACGGGCCACCCTTCTCCCAACGGAAGGCAAACATCATATAGGCACGGGTAGTGTCCGCGCCATACTGCTCCACAATCTGATCGGGGTTGACCACATTACCCTTGCTCTTGGACATCTTTTCAACGTCCAAGCGATATTTGATTTGGTCAATACCGCCGCCTGCCCCAAACCCAGCGATTTCAAAAGTGGTGTCCGGGCCAGTTTCGACAATCACATCCCGGCCTTCGGGTGTTTCGATGGTCAGGGTATTTTCGCTACGTTTGGTCACTTCGCCCACGACAATTGTCGCGCCCGCGGGGGGGGCATCTTCAAATGAGCCAATCACCGCCACATCATTCGCCATGAATTTGTGCCCATCGTAACGACCCGATGCGACAATGATATGCCCATCGCGGGGTTCACCCAAAATGATGCCCTGATTGCGTAGGACAATCATGGGTTCATTAAAAATACGCTCAATTTCGGCCTCGGTTGCCCCGTTTTGGCGCATGACGGCGATGGTATCATCAAAAATGCCGCAGTCACGCATGGCTTTGGTGAAATAACGTGTGTACAACAGGTGCATCGTGGCGTGTTCAATCCCACCCGTGTAGGTATCCACTGGCAGCCAATACGCCGCTTCTTGAGGATCAAACGCCTCATCATTATCCCAAGGAGATAGATAGCGATATTGATACCATGATGAGCACATAAAGGTATCCATCGTATCGGTTTCACGTTTGGCCGGGCCGCCGCACTTGGCACAGGTCGTATTTAGGAAACCGGGGTGTGAGCGCAGTGGGCTTTCACCCGTTGGCATAAATTCCACATCGTCTGGCAGCAGCACGGGTAGATCACTTTCGGGGACAGGCACTGCCCCGCAGTTGTCGCAATAGATAATTGGAATTGGCGCACCCCAATAGCGCTGACGGCTGATTAGCCAATCGCGGAGGCGATAATTGATGCCCAGTTTGCCGATCTGATTATCTTCCAGCCATGCCGTCACTGCTTTGATACCGGGATTTTTGCTGCCCTTCTCTTCATTCACAGGCGTGCCATTGAATGGGCCACTGTTGACCATCACCCCTGACCCTGACCATGCCTCAGCCATCGTATCACCCTTTAGTGGTTCAACCCCTTCGGGCTGAATCACCGGGATAATCGGCAGGCTAAATTTACGGGCAAAAGCGAAGTCGCGTTCATCATGGGCTGGCACTGCCATAATCGCCCCCGTGCCATAGGTCAACAGCACATAATCGGCAATCCAAATCGGAATCCGTTCCCGATTCACCGGGTTAATGGCATAACCACCCGTCCACACCCCCGTTTTTTCTTTTCCTTCGGCGGTACGATCAATTTCCGACTTGCGCCCAGCCGCTTCGATATAAGCCGCCACTTTATTTTGTTGGGCCGGGGTCGTCACTTTTTGTACTAACGGATGTTCGGGGGCCAACACCATAAAAGTCGCGCCCCACAGTGTATCGGGACGTGTGGTAAAGATTTCGATGGGATCTTCATCTTCGGTCATGAAGGTGACATAGGCCCCTTCACTGCGTCCGATCCAATTTTCCTGCATGAACCGGACACGCTCCGGCCAATCAATCTTGCTGTAGTCCAGCAGTTCTTCGGCATATTTGGTAATGCGGAAAAACCATTGGTCTAGGTCTTTTTTGATGACGGGTGTCCCGCAGCGTTCACAAACGCGATCTTCGCCAACGACCTGCTCACGTGCCAACGTTGTATTGCAGTTCGGGCAGAAATCCACCGATGACATTTTTTTATAGGCTAGGCCATTTTCATAGAACTTCAGGAAAAACCATTCCGTCCATTTGTAGTATTCCGGGTCGCAGCTAATGGCCTCGCGTGACCAATCAAACATCGCCCCCATTTTTTTCATTTGACCTTCCATCCGTTTGATGTTGGCATACGTCCATGTTTTAGGATGGATACGGCGCTGAATGGCGGCGTTTTCGGCGGGCAACCCAAACGCATCAAAGCCCATCGGAAACATTACATTATAGCCCTGCATCCGCATAAAACGGGCACGCGCATCAGACGGAGCCATCGGATACCAATGACCGATATGCAGATCACCGCTGG
Organism: Chloroflexota bacterium; assembly: GCA_024434115.1. Classification (GTDB taxonomy): domain Bacteria; phylum Chloroflexota; class Anaerolineae; order Aggregatilineales; family J027; genus CFX10. The sequence continues at coordinate 241,247 of QMIT01000009.1, read as the reverse complement.
TATAGGGCAGCATCGTCAGCGCATAATATTTAGGGCGGCTACGATCAATTTGGCTGCGATATAGGTCATCTTGCTCCCATTTTTCGCGCCACTTAGCTTCTACTTCTGACGGGACATAGGTCATCGTTTTTTGCTGGTCGGTCATCGTCATCTCCCTTTACTTATAAAAATGCAACAAAAAACCGCACGGTTTGGGCCGCACGGTTCTTGAAAGTTCCCGGTTAAGTGTGAAAGGGGGCTGGTCGCTTAACGTTTATCTAAGCGCCGTGAACGCTCCCGCACTGGAATCGGTTGAGGAACAGGCGGCGTCGGTTGCAGTATTCTACCAAGCGTATTAAGAAGCTCCCGCAGGCGGTCAGCGATACGAGTGTTATTTTCAGCTTTCTTGCTCACGGCACGCTCCTTTGACAGGTAAGATACAAAGCCGCTAGTTTTTACCGATGGTGTTAGAAACATTATAAGGGCATTTCCTGCAAAATGGTCAATTATTTATAATATTTTGATGTGATGTCTGTCACATTTCTTTCGTCGGTAAAAAACAAAAATCCCTCTCATCTACCCTATCAAGCCATTTTTAGCTGACAGGAACGAAAGGGATTTCGCGGTACCATCCTGATTGATGACAATTCTCTAACAAATTTGGTGGACCTGAGGGGATTCGAACCCCTGACCTCTTCAATGCCATTGAAGCGCTCTCCCAGCTGAGCTACAGGCCCATATCATCCACTTAATTGTCGCGTAACGTGCGCTTTTACGGCACAGTCTACTTTATCATTTCAACTGTGCGGCTCCGGGGCGAGTTTAGCCTTTTATGGTGTGTGTCGAATCCACCATTGTCGGGTTTCCACCATCCCCAACTCGCTGCGACACTGGCCTACTATTCCCCTTCAAAGCCATTGGCATATCAATTTGTAAGGTACAACGATTTTAAACGTCGTGCCCGCCCATTGTCAAGGTTTGGTTTAAGGTTGTGGCGTAGTTGAAGGTGCGAACAATTCCGCCACCAGTGCCAAAATATCACTTACGATGGGCACAAGAATATCTTCTCCATTTGGCCCAACCTGCGGAATGGCCTCCCCATACGTAATCGAGCCATTTTTGATATTCTCGCGCGGGATTTGCTCGGCCACCAATGCTAGTTCCAGCAGTTCTTGGAAGGTCATATCGGTCTGGACATTGGCACTGACCGATTCCCAAATTTCTTGGGCCTTAGAAAACAATCCCGTCGCCCCACCCAACGACATCAGCTTCTCGCGCACTGCAAAAATGACCTCTTGTTGGCGGGCGGCCCGGTCAATATCACCCTTTTCGGTGGCACGGGTACGCGCATATTCCAATAAACGCTCGGCAGGCAGATTTTGACATCCTGCATCAAAGTGAACCGGACGAATGCCATAGCTTCCATCAGGATATTTGGGGTCATCAATCGGCGCGGGTGGGCAAACTTCCACCTCCCCAATCGCGTTGACAAAGGTGATAAAGGCATCAAAGTTAATCATGATATAGTAGTCAATATTGATGCCGATAAGCCCCTGAATCACCTGTTTGGCATATTCCGGCCCGCCCCCCGGATATTGAATATTCTCCCCCATAATGTTTGCCGTGTTGATTTTACCCTCGCTGCCAATGCTCGGAAATGTCACGTAAAGGTCGCGGGGGATGGACAAAATCGCCCCGGTCTTGGCAAGCGGATTTAGGCTCAACAACATGATGGTGTCCGTCGGAAATGGCCCGGTTTCGCCCTGCCGTTGGTCAATGCCGAGCAGCAAAATATTGACACGGCGCGGGTCTTGCAGTTGATAATCAATGGGGTTAAGACCAGCCTCTGTCGTTGCAACTTTTGTACTCACCGGATCAGGTGTCACAGTCGAATCGGTTGGTGTGGGCGTGCCATCTACCGAGGGCGCGGTGGCATCAGAGGTAACTTGGGCAGTGGGTTGAATAATAGTGGGTGGTGGGGTCACATCCGTATCCGTACCGGGGGCTTCGGGTTCTTTTAATCCCAACAGCAACTCGGCTACGCGGACGATATCCACACCCTCTTCCAATGGCGCGATTTCGTTGAGTTCTTCCGTTCGGGTACGAGCCTGTGAATAGGTGACTACGCCAGCCGCCACTGTGCTGACCATTGCCACAATCACCCACCCCATAATCACCCATAATGGTATACGCATCAAAATTCGCTCCAAGTCGTTTCATCATTTGCAAGGCGGCCCGATTATATATCCGCCTTTGGGACTTGAATAGACGTGTTGCCGCTGTTTGCCTGACGCCCTCACTGTGGGTTGGTATTGACGCGGAAGGAACCTAACCATTCTTCAGGCGAGGCACTACCTCCCCATACCTCTTTGTAGAATAAGGGTTGAATGTCTACCGTCAAACCGAATCCGAAATCTATTCGGTTGATAATGGCAATTTCAATCGTTTCAAGCTCGTCTATATCCTCATAGGTTTGCAGCGTATTCCACAAAATAGGGCTGAGGATTTCATTGCATCTCTCCGATTCACATTCGTCTTTTGTCCATACTATCACGCTGAGGGTATCATCAAGCCGTGTGACTTCAACCCGAAAAACTTCCTCTGGCAGATCTTTGTTGAGTGTTCCATATAAATCTGATAACGGATTTAATGAGTTGCTAACAAGCGCAATCAGCGCACCAAAAATGGCAAGGCATACTGGAATCACTTCATGAGGCTTGGAGCGTTGAGGAGCAAGATAAGGGGTATAGGTATTGGGCATATAGACTTCATGGATTACGTATGAACCCGCAATGAGGTCGTGCGGCCCTTGTCGTGTTACCCGATTAAAAAGATAACCATAGACGAGGGCTAACGTGCCTCCGATAAAAATCCATCCGACCAAAATCGTTCCCAGTCCCGATGTAAAAAATACACTCAGATTCCAACCATTGAGGGCCAGAATTGAGCACAAAATCACCGAGCGCAGTAGAGATTTTTTGAAAGTAAGGGTTTTCCCGTGTGCATCAGTTACGGTCAGTTTCAAAAAACCTTTGCCTACTGTTTGACCATTGTTATAGCGAGTGGGAATTGCAAAATAACCCACTGCGATGAGAAAACTAAAAACACGACCACTCGGCCCGATGCTAAATAGAAAAGAACGGAAGAACAGGGATAAGAAGAAAAAGATAACCGCAAGGCATATCAGATCAATCACGTCAGCAGCAATTCGATACCAGAATTCGGCAATTGGCAAAGGATAAGACTGTTGGGTAGATAAAGGCACTTCGGATGTGGATTGAGGGTTAACGGGATTTACAGTAGCTGCATCATTTGACATAGACTCTTACTCCATACTCATTCTTCCCTATGATACTCCCAAACCCAACAAAAAAGCCCCATTCGCGGGGCTTTAATGCCAGATGTCATGGAGAAAAGGTAACTTAATTCTGGTTTTGAATCGGGATAACCAAGTCATAGGTGCAGTCGGTTAAATTATGCGCCGTGCCGGACTCATCAAGGTAAACCGAATCCTCAATGCGAATGCCCCACCCTTTATCGGGGTAATACAGACCGGGTTCAATCGTGATGACATCGCCCTTCTCGAACACACGGTCATCGGGCGAATAATTGCTAATCCCCGGCGCTTCATGCACATCCAAACCGATGCCATGCCCCAAACTGTGGGTATACCCTTCGCTACCCCCCGGTTTAGTCTTCGGTGTGGGGTGTCCGCGTTCCTCAAAAATATCACACACCAATTCCTGCAAATCGCGGGTGCGCTGTCCTACGGTTAGGCTCTCCAGTGATTGGGTAAAGGCATACATCACCAAGCGATGAGCCTCCTCAACTTCTGGTGTAGCGTATCCCAACGACCATGTACGGGTCATGTCATGATAATAACCACCACCGATGGGCCGGGGGAACAAATCGAACACCAGTGTCTTGCCCAATTCCAGCGGTTGATCTTCTTCACCACGACTGTGAGGCAAAGCCGCATCGCGCCCCTGAGCAAAAATCATCCCGCCTGAATCCTCAAGTCCATATTCCATCAGTTTCAGCCGGACAAAATGTTTGACATCCCCGATGGTGAGGGGTTTGCCGTCCGCTTTATAGACTACATTGTTTTTGGCCTTATGCCCTGCCAACCATTCACGGGTCTCAGTCATGACTTTGCTGGAACGCTCACCGGAATCACGCAGTTTGGCGATTTCATCAGCATCTTTGCCACGACGAGCCAATGTGAAAATACTGGTGTCTTCATCTTCTACAATTTCGATCACATCGGCATAATCGCGTTCAAAGCGTTTGAGCATTTTCCATGTCGCCATGACATCCCCTACGCCATAAAACGCCACACGGCCCTTGATATCCAGTTGGGTCAAAATATTGCGCCAATACTCACGGCCAATAGCTTGTTGGTCGCTGCGATATTTTTGCATAAGCTCGGCCAAGCCAAAGTCCGTCATGTTATAGACTTTCAGTCCACTTTTGGCGGCTTCGTCCAGTTCCATACCATTTGCAATCAATACCGCCTCCGAGTCGCGCCTTTTAATCACCGTCGCGTGGGCATGGATGCCATTGGCAAGATAATCACGATAAGGATTGGGTTCTTCAGTACCGGGGATAATTAGGGCGTCAATGTTGCGCTCAGTCATCAGACGGTCTAAATCAGATTTCATCGGGGACTCCTCCATTTAAAAAAATTTCAGTGCTGGTTATCGAATTTACTATAAGGGTAAAGAGGGGGTTCAGACGCATTAAGTATCAGTTCTCATCTAGTTGGGTAGCGCGTTCGCGGAGGCGCAGAAAGACTTCGATCACCACAACCGCCAATGCCAAAAATACCGCGATAGGGAGTGACAATACACGCGGAATTTGCAGCCATGCACAGGTCGCTACATACAAGCCAACCCATAAACTTTGACGCACCACCACCCAATCCGGTACAACTAGCGGGCCGCCGCCAAACCGATTGTTCAAAAAACGCACAAAGGGCATGACACTGCCACTAACCGCGATATAAAGTAATACAAAAAACATCCAGCGCGGGCCGGGATTAGGCAAAACGGTTCTGACCAACACAAACAATCCACCCCAACCGACGAGAATCATCAGTCCAGCGGCTAGGTTAAGTCCATAATGAGTAGGCAGTCCGGGGCGTTCGTCCATAGAAATTGATTATAACTTTGTTCCTGACTACGTGAAACGACCAAAATTTTGAAAAAGGAATTGGGTCACGGGCGATTTTGATGTAAGATAATGGCGTTTGATTTTGAAATCATCCCGGCTGCGGGTTTAAAACACAGGGAAGTTGAACAATGGCAACCAACGCGACAACATGGTTTTATAAAGAACCAGAAAAAGGCCGCCCCTATTTTATTTCAGAACGTGTGACACATACCTTTTGGGCCAACCGCCTAAGCGATGTTTATTTCACCTGCACCCAAGCTGAATCCCCGTATAAAGTTGAAGGCGTTTGGCAGGGCATCAAGGTAGAATTGGAATGGGAAGTTGGCAAACACTTCGTCCTCCGCAGCGACAAGGCCGATGAAGGCTTAATCGCCGTGTGCGCCGAGGTGCTTGGCTTTAAGCCTGCCGTTACCTATACCGATGGCGACGGTGACAGCGTTACCGAGTGGTTTACAAAGGCTGCCGAGGGCAAAGAACGCCTAAAAGTCCTGCAAGGCAACCCGGCCTATAAAAACGTTCGACGTAAATCATAATGATGGGTCGTTTGGCCCATCCTGAATGGAGGCCACGATGAAGTACGACGTCGAAAAAAATCTCCGCACTCTCCGGGCAATGGTCGAGGCATTGACCCCCTACCTCTATGAAGAGGAACTCTTTGGTCATTTGGGAGACAACATGCCCAAAATGACTGTCGGAGGGCTGCTGCTTCGGCTGCATCAATTGGAAGGGCTGCAAGCGGCACTCAACAAAAACCAACAAACTCAATTGGCCGAAACCCGCCAAAAATTTGAGCAAATGCGCTACGAATGGCGCACCCACTATGAAAAAAAGGTGCTGCAAGAGTTGAGATCACGGGCCGAAACCTCCCTGCGTTATCTCGAAGATGCCACCGATGCGATGGGGGATTGGGGTAATCAAATCGAAAAGCGCACCATCATGGCCGAACTCATGAATGAAGCCAGCGCCCAAAACATAGCCATCCCTGCCGAACTAAAAGGCTTGGTTAGTGAGGCAGACGGTTTCCTGCGCCGCTATTTCAAAGCAGGTGGATTCTTTTGGGATGAACGTCTCGCCAATGCTTATCCCCAAGAAGCCTACTGGTGGCTCTACGGCAAACCCAATCAAACCGATTAGAAATTCAAAAAGGGACGACTTCACAAAAATCGCCCCTTTTCCCTTTTTATTTGGCCTATGGTTCTATCATTGGCAAGCCGCAAACGTCTCCGACACCATTACATAGCCACGAATATTCTGCGACACAATCGCCCCACCAATATCTGTCTCCACATTAATGAAAACAACGTATAAGCCGGGGGTCAACCCTGTCGTATCGGCATAAACCGTCACAATATCATCTGACACAGCAAGCGCTGGTGAGACGGTCACTTCTGGCCCACTCAGCGAGACAGCAGGTTCAATCTTTGCATCAAACCCTGTACCCGGATAACCTGTATTGCGGACTTGAAATTGACCCACCTCGATAATCGCTGGACACGAATAGCCAATTTCTACGGCCATATCATCAAGGGCGACTAAGGTCATTTCGGCAATTTCTCGTACCGGACGACGCGGCATAGCAGCGACACTATAGAGCGCCAATGTCGGTTGCCCATCCGAGCGTAAAATTGAAAACCAGCGCATGTGGTTACACTGCGACAACACACCCGGTCCTAACATTGACCAATTGAGATTCCACAAAAACATTGGCCCGGCCCACGCCCAATTTTTATCGGCAAAATCAAACGCGCGTGCAATATAATCCGCCTGCGTTTGCCCAGATACCTTCATCCAACTAAATCCAGCAAATGAGAGGTCGCTCGCCAAGCAATTGAGTCCTTCTTCAGCCGGGTCACGCAGCCAGCCAAATTCAGTGAGCCACATCGGTTTGCTGCCTAAATCATATTCCAGCATCAAGTCACGCATTAGTTCGGTACGTCGAAAATTTAAGGTGCGTGCATTGGGAGCATCTTCCGGCGGGGCATTATACCCATAGGGGTGATACCCAAAGGCATCAAAATAGTTGCCCGCCCCGTTTTCAAACATCTCACGGGCAAAATCAACATCGGTAATGGCATCGCGGCTGGGGGTGGTAATTGTGGGGGCAAGACCACCCGAAACCACAATCAAATGCGGGGCAACGGCTTTAATCTCAGTATAAACGATACGCAGCAGTTGGGTATATTCCCACGCATTCGGGCCACGCGGCCATTCCATCTGCAAATTTGGCTCATTATGGACTTCAACCGCCTCTACCCCTAAATCCACTAGTTTTATAGCCCGTTCGCGGACACCCGATTTCAGGCCATCCCAATTGCCATCGCCGGGCCAAATGAGATCGTAGCGATACAGCACTTTTTGGTTGCGATAATAGCCCGCTTCGGTATCGGTATAGACCTTGACCCAATCCATGCCCAAGCGATCCACCCAACCGAGATCAACGCTGGTATGAGGCGCAACATGGATACCATAACCCAGATGTGGTCTTGGAATCATCGCGGCGATAGACTGAACATAAGGTGGTTCAGTGGCGAAGACACGGCGCGGCATTCCCCCCATTAGAGAGAGAAGGGTCAGCAGCACGGTCAGAACAAGCGTGATTTTTTGTTTCATTCCACTCGCCTAAAAACTTTTCCACTTTTGACCATTTCCTAGTCTAAAGAATTTACCCAACTTTTGCCACCTACCACTTGCCAAAATCGTTGCTACAATTCATGGCCGTTATCCATACATGAGAACATATTTCTGCATGACGCATTCGAGCATTTCACAACGTCGTTTATGGCTGATGGTCGGGCTGTTATGGCTGTTATGGTTCACCCGCGCCCATCAAATTATGGCTCTCGCAGTTTTTGTGGATGAGAGCCTCCATATTTTACGCGCCCAAATGGTCTTTGACTTCAACGACGCCACCGCTTCTATCCTGCCGGGCAAACTACTGCTCTATTATTATTTGGGCCTGTTCAATCCACAGGATGTTGGTGGGGCATGGCTCTCACGGGAAGCGATTGCTTTACTTGCGCCATTGGGGGCAGCCCTGACCTTCACCCTTGCCCGTCAATTATTTCACCGCTGGTCAATCGGTCTACTGGCGGTCATTTTATATGCCCTATCCCCCTTTATGCTGTTTTTTGAGCGGATGGCCCTCTCCGACACCTTCACCATGATTTTTGGGCTATCGCTGGCAATTGTTTCCCTAAAATTGACCCGTCAGCCAACCCGCAAAAACAGCATCATCACGGGTTTATTGTTCGGCTTGGCACTCTTGGCAAAATTGATCGCCCTTCCATGGATCATGCTGCCCTTTCTAGCGTTACGCCTCTGGGGGCAAGCCAATTTGCGTCAACTATGGAATAAGGCCATCCTCATTGGAATTGCGACTGCTGTCCCTATGCTCCCTTCAGCATTTTATGTGGTCTATCAAGAAGTTGCCCAAATTGAAAATAAGCAAGAAGTCGTTACAACCACGCTCTTTGTACCAGAATCGCAAAACCGAGTCGAGCAGATTTCCCATAATCTGGACATTTATACCGAGGCGGTCTGGACAATGCTGACGCCGCCACTGTTATTCCTGATTTTGTGCCTTACCTTTTGGCAAATTCGCAGACGGCCCAAAGAGATTTTTTATCTACTGAGTATCACCTTTTCAGTTTGGGGATTTATCGTCTTGACAAGTGCCCAACCAAGTACCCGCTATCTGGTGTTAGGCATTCCACCTCTTTTGATGATTGGGGCGGTTGGCTTGGACAATTTATGGCAAACGTTCAGATCATCACCGCAAAAAATCTATCGCGTTGCCGCCCCTGCCGCCATTGTAATCACGCTGATTGGCGAGATGCTAGGAATCCGCTTTTTGCTCAATGGGTGGAACGCCCCCACCAAGCTAACCCTAGCAGACCGCGACATCTGGGAATATTTTGAAAATACCGCGACGGGGTATGGCTTACGACAGGCCGCCATTGATTTGCCCAATCTACCTCCCCTGCAATTAGAAGATACGACAATTCGCGTAGCGGGCTTTGTGGGCGCATGTCACACCCTGCGGCTATACTTGCCTGCGGATTCCGATGTCAAACTGACCTGTCCCTATTTCAAATGGAGCATCGAACAAGCCCCCATTACCCTTGTTGAATGGGAAAAGCGCATCAAAACCGATGGGGCATGGTATATTTTAGCCGATGATCGCCAACCAATGGATTTATTCAGTCTGCCGTTTACGTGGGAAGAATTGGCAGTCTATGAACGACCCTATGATGGCGTGACCGTGCGGTTATATCGGGTCAGGAGTCCAAAGTGAATATCGAAATCCGTCAGGCCGTGCCCGCCGACGCGCCCCATATTCTGAATATTAAACAGGCCGTCTGGCCCTCAGAATCGCCTAAAGGTTGGGCCTACATTGCCGAAGTTATTGCCCTGCTCGATCATGCGACCCACCTTGCTTTTGTAGAGGGTACACCAGCGGGTTTTGTGGACGGATTTATGACCTACACCCCCGCAGGACTGCCACGCTGGGAAGTGGATTTATTAGCCGTGCATCCCGATTTTAGAGGCAAGGGCATCGCCGCGCAGTTGGTCGCCCTTAGCACGGAAACCGGACGGGTACACGGCGCGAATTTTGCACGTGGCTTGGTCGAGACTGAAAACATCGCCAGTCAGCGCACCTTTGCCCGCTGTGATTATACCCTTGAAAATCAGTACCACGCCTTAATGGTCGGCTCGGAACTATTGATAGACATTCTCATACTCCCCCCCGAAAATGCCCTGTTGACGCCCGTCCAGACCATCAATTATCGCGGCATTTGGGTCGAGGGAGCGTATCAAAAAAACAGCTTTTTGGCGGGGCAAGTCCTCTGCACGCAGTACGCATGGGATTTAACCGGGGCAGTTATCCCCACCAGTGATATAACGGCCCTACAAATCGCCCAAGAACTTGAGTTCACCCTCGTTGGGCATTATCAATGGTGGAAACGGAGTCTGGTGTGAAACGCTCCCAAGAAATTCTCCCAACCGCCCTGCTGATTTTATTGGCCTTTTTCATTCGTGCCCATTCCATTCAGACCCTCCCACCCTTTAACGATGAAAGCCTACACATCCGCCGCGCCGAACTGATCTATAAATTTACAGATCGTAATCTCAACATGACGCTTGGCAAGCTGCTCAGTTATTATTGGATTGGCCTATTTCACCCCGCTCGCCTAGATGCCATTTTCGTAGGCCGCACCGCCAGCGCTTTCTTTGCCCTGTTGGGTCTTGCCGCCGCCTACAGTACCGCCCGTCTTTTATTTGGACGAATTGGCGGATGGGTAACGCTCGTACTGGCCTCATTTTCGCCCTTCATGGTCTTTTTTGACCGCCTTGCTCTTTCCGACGCCCTCACTGCCGCATTGGGCATGTTGGTCATTTGGGCTTCGCTGTTGATGATGCGCCGGGCTAACTGTGGTAAACGCTGTCTATTAGCGATTTGGGCCGGAATCTTAAGTGGCCTCGTCATTATTTCCAAATTGCTTGGGCTTCCAATGGCAGGGGTGCCGCTGGTTGCCGTGCTGACCCTTAACTGCCAGCCTGTCATCCGATTAAATTTGGCAAGCCTCCGGCAAATTCTACGTATCCATCAAGACAGGCTCACCACTGTCTATATCACCTTTGGTTTGGTGATGCTGCCGTTTATCTGGCATATCGCAGACCGCACCATCACGGGCAAATACGTCAATGTCGTCAACAACAACCTGATTAACGGCGCTGCCGAGGAAAAATCCCCCCCGCAAGTCTTGATAGATAACCTGCAAAGCCTGTGGACAGCCAATCAAGTGCTGCACGGCTCTATTTTGTGGATTTTGACGTTAGTTGGGGCAGCATATGTGCTGTGGAAACGCCCCCGTGAAGGCAGCTATCTCATTCTCTCAACCCTACTGGCGTGGAGCATGTCACTCGTGTTCGCGGCGGATTTATCCACTCGCTATCTCACCCTCGGTGTGTTGCCCTCACTGGTGATTCTAGGTGGCGCGGTTAGTTTGACCATCCAAGAAGTTGCCAAGATAAATATTGAAAAACCCAGCCTGCCTATTTCTATGCCCGAACGCGCTGCAATGGCGGTGCTGCTGGTCTGGCTAGTCTGGATTCCCCTCCCCTTCATCAACCACGCATGGAACGACCCAACCAAACTCCACCTGCCCGAAGCTGACCAATGGGAATATTTTGGCAATTTCGGTTCGGGCTACGCGCTGGTAGATGCTGCCCGCGATATGGAAAATTTACCCCGTTCTGAGCCAAGTGGACATGTACAGGTGATAGGCCTAGTCGGGTCATGTCATCAAATCAGGTTGTATCTGGACGAACATGGCCCGGTAAAGCTAGAATGTCCGTTCTTTGGGTGGCAAGGCGAATTTATGCAAGATGTCGCCAACTTGATAGATGAACGAGCAGCGGAAGAAAGCACCGTGTATTTGTTGGTCGAGCCAGAACTGCGCTTTACCGATCTTTCGATGCTGCACATTCGCTGGGAACTAATCCACCGCTATCCGCGTCCTTTTAACGGGATGGCTGTTGAATTATGGCGAGTCTATCCCAATGAATAAACTTGCCACAATCTAGGGAGCAGGGCATCCCATTGCGGAGTGAATGGCACAGAAATGATTACCTATGTTGCAGGGGATATTTTTGAGAGTCCGGCCCAAGTCCTCGTCAATCCAGTCAATACGGTTGGGGTGATGGGTAAAGGCCTCGCTTACGAGTTTAAAAAAATCTATCCTGCTATGTTTAAACAATACCAGCAACTTTGTGAACATCATCAGTTTACAGTCGGTCAATTATGGCTATACAAGACTCCGCATAAGTGGATATTGAATTTCCCAACCAAAAAACATTGGCGAGAAAATTCGAAACCAGAATATCTTGAGGCCGGCCTCAAGAAATTTGCTGAAACCTATGCTGATAAAGGCATCCTTACGATTTCATTTCCCTTGCTCGGCTGTGGATATGGGGAACTGGATTGGAAATCACAAGTACGCCCTTTAATGGAGAGATACTTGGGGTCTCTCCCTATAAGCATTTATATCCATCGTTATGCCCAAAACGATCTTACGCCAATACACCACAAGCCAAATGGGGCGCATAGACACCCTGATACTTTGACATTCGACGAATTTTGGAACGATCTTATATCTATTACCAACTCAAACACCATATTCGAGACACTCGATACAAAAACGCGATTTGAAGTTCAATTAGCCGAAAAAAAGGATGGCATCCATTTTATTATTCAAGGCGGCAAATCTGTTTTTGTAGCTAAGGAGGATAATGGCTGGTCAGATTTTTGGCGGCATATTCAGCAAACAAAATATTGCCTAGTCGAAGATTTCCCAATGGGATTAGAGGGTTACGCCATTTATGTGATAAGTTTCCTATCTGAACTTGGTTATATTCGCCCTGTTCGTTTATCCCAACATGATTATGATGAACAGAATCAAATCGGGCTGCAATTCGTATCGGGTTTAGCAGACCGAGAAAAACCAATATCCGAGGGCAACTTTGTAAGTAACTTTGACCCACATGACGAAATCCCATTCTAATCCCATTATGACAGTACCTAAAAACGACTCACAATTGGCTTCTAGCAACAGGGGTATCCAGACATTTACCCGCCTTCTTCCAATGATTGGCTTATTGTGGGGGTTCTTTTTGCTGCGTGCCCATATGATTGATGTCCACATGGCCTATTTTATTGATGAACTCAACCATGTCAGCCGCGCCCAAGTGGTCTGGTCGTTCTCGGACATCCAAATCAGCACCACCCCCAGCAAATTTCTGCTTTACTATTACATCGGCCTATTCGATCTGCCGAACTACCTGCCGGGTTGGTTAGCCCGTACTCCCGTCGCCCTGTTTGCGATGGTTGGTGCAGCCTCGACCTATACCTTCACCCACATGTGGTTTTCGCGTGCCGCCGCTTTGACAGCCGTTATTGTGCTGTCCGTTTTCCCGTTTATGATCTTCCACGAGCGCATGGCCCTTACCGACCCGCTGACCGCCTCAATTGTCATGATGTCCCTGTGGTACAGTCTGGTGTTGGCGCGGCATCCTTCCAAACGCGGTGGTCTGATTTTGGGTCTGATGCTCAGTTTTATGATCGCCGCCAAAATTTTGTCCGTCCCACTTCTAGCAATGCCCGTTGCGGTGATGGCTCTCTTTGGAAAAAAGCCTCTGCGTCTTAACCAGAATCTGCGCCAACAAGCCATCGAATTATGGAAGCTATATGGCCCAATATTGTTAAACGCGGCACTGGTGGTCGGCGTGATCTGGGGCATCATCATGGGTTTTTATTTTATACACGGCCTGCTCTACCCCGAAGAATCCCGCCCGCTGGTAGATGATTATCTCTACGGCCTGCCCGACAGTGATACGGTGCTGGATGGCAACATGACCCATGTTGAAGAAGCCTTCCGTTATCTGTGGGGGCCATTGCTTACAGCCTTAAGTTTTGTCGGCATTATCGTATTGGTGTGGAAACGCTGGCGTGAAGCCGCTCTCTTGCTAGGATGTATTTTGGCGGTCTGGCTACCGCTGATATTTGTAGCCCAGCGTCCCAATTCGCGTTATCTGTCGGTAGTGGGCCATCTTTGGGTCATATTGGCGGTGGGTGGGATGTTTATCCTCAAAGATGAATTAAGCCGACTTTTGAAACCGACCCCGCTGAAGTTTGCCCAATGGACTCCCGTTGTTTTGTTGGGAGTATGGGTCGTGACCTTTGGCGCACCTTTTAGTTATCAAAATATCTACGAGCCGACAGCCCTCCAATTACCCGAACGCGAGACACACGGCTATTTCCGCAATTTCACCGGATTTGCCCTACGGGATGCCCTTGAACTGGTCGAAACTTTACCTCCCATTTCGGAAGGCACCGACCAGCGTGTGGTAGTGGGTATCATTCGTTCGTGTCCTTTCCTTCATTATCATATGGCAGAGGACGCCCCCATCAAGATTATCTGCCCACCCGAACGCGAAGTGCGGCATGAAGTATTAAATGCCGCGTTAGAACAGTACGGTGCGGTGTATATGTTTAATGAACAACTGCCACCCCCGCGTACCGATCTCGTCTTACATCGTGAAAGGATAGCCGGACGCGCCCAGTGGTTGGCAACCTATCACCGTCCGCATGGTGGTATTATCGTAGATGTATATATCGTCTACCCCGGTCAAATTCCGGTCAGCGGTGTCCGTACCACCCCCGATGGCGGAGAGATACCTTTGGTTAAGTAAACCATATCCAAAAGCGGTGAATCACTATAAATTCGTGGAAGGTCTATTCACCATTCAAAAGGGGCAGGTTGTCTTACAAACAGCATGGGAGACAGCCAGATTATGAACACGTCAGGGAAGCAATCGGTTAATCAAACTATACTCTCTCCGGTGTCCAACATTGTACTTGCGCCGCCGTTGGGTCATACCGGTGAGGTGACATCTCATCCTACTTCGACCCTCCATCAACCCCATGCCGCCACCGCCGACTATGCTGGACTGCGGGTCTTTGTTGGGTTACTGCCTGTGGTCGCACTCCTGCTGGGCTTCTTTTTTGTCCGGGCGCATGTGATTGATGGCCCAATGCCCTATTTTGTGGATGAAATCCGCCACATCGAACGTGGGCGCATCGTCTGGTCGTTTTCGGATACCCAAACCAGCACCACACCGGGCAAATTTTTGCTTTACTATTGGATCGGCCTATTTGATTTACCCGATCATTTGCCGGGATGGTTAGCCCGTACCCCTGTTGCCCTATTTACCCTGTTGGGTGCAGCAGGCACATTCGCGCTGGCTCGTTTGATGTTTTCCCGCCAGACCGCCCTCCTTGCGCTTGCTATCTTGGGCATTTTCCCATTTATGACCTTTTATGAGCGTCTCGCCCTAAGCGATTCCATGACGGCAGCATTGGTGGTACTCATGGCATGGTGGAGTTTAGTGGTTTTGCGTCAACCCACTACCAAAAATGGTTTGATTTTGGGGTTATTGCTGACCCTAATGTTAGCCGCCAAAATTCTCGCTGTTCCGCTACTCATCATGCCCATCTTGGCGGTTATCCTGCTGGGTAATCAACGTTTCGTTTCGCGCTTCAATTTGAGCCAACAAAGCCTTGATGCGTGGCGTGCCTATCATAAACCTTTGCTGGCCGCCTTTGTGCTGACCGGAATCATTTGGGGACTGCTATTAGGTTTCTACAAATATCGCCAACTGACCGACCCCGCTGGCACAAGCCCAATTGTAGACCGCTACCTGTACGAAGGCGTGCGCTCCAATCTACATATGGCGCAGCAATTATCTATCAGCGGACGCCTGATCAATAATTTGCGGCGCACCGGGGAAGTAGTTTTTTATCTCTGGGGGCCACTCTTGGCAGGGCTGACCCTGATCTCTTTGCCGATCTTGGGGAAAAAGCAATGGCGTGAAACGACATTTTTATTGGCCGGGGTGGTGGCGTTATGGGGTACGGTTATTTTTTCAGCAGGCCGTCTCACCACCCGCTATCTCATGCCTGTGGGTCATCTGTGGGTCATCTTAATCGCCGCCGGGGTGTTGGCGCTGCAATCTGAGATGAATCAACGGCAGGGGCGTTGGCGCACCTTTTCATGGACACCATTGGCAACCCTACTGATTTGGGGCATCGCATTTGGCGGCCCATTCTATAACACAATGGTCAAAAATCCTGCCGAACTCGCCCTGCCCGAACGCGACACCTACGAATATTTTCAGAATCAGACGGGTTATGCGGTGCGTGATGTTCTGCAAGATGTCGCCCAAATGCCCATTATTTCGCGCGATACCGATGTTCCGATTGTGTTTGGCATGGTCAGAACGTGCTCCTATCTCGGCAACCATATCTCAGCAGATGTGTATAACCACCTACAGATCGTATGCAGCCCCGAATATACCGAATGGCCCGGACGGGATTGGCCCGATAACGTCATGCGTTATACTTATCTCAACAACCTGTTAGCCGAACATGGCCCGGTTTATCTAATGATAGAAGAATTTCAAGAGGAAAGGGACAACCGCTTTCTCCAAATTGACCCGCGCATTTTGCGGGGGCGTTTGGAATGGGTTGCCACCTATCATCGCCCCCATGATGGCGTGCAGGTCAGCTTATATATCGTTCACCCACAAGGCCAACTCATGAGCAATCTGCGGCCCTCACCGGAAAATTAAACTTTATGGACAAACGCACCCTGATTGTAGTCAATCCGAATGCTGGCAGTGGTCGTGCTGGCAAACTGTGGCATCAAATTGAACCGATGTTGTGGAAAGAATTGGGTGAACTGGTCGTCGCTATCACCCAACGCCCTGAAGATGTGGCGGAGCATCTCGACAAAGCCCGCGCCGCTGGCATCTCACGGGTCATTGCAATAGGGGGGGATGGGACAAATCATGCCCTTGTCAACGCCATCCAGAGCCTTGCCAAAGCCGACCCCTCCGCCCCACCCATGATATTTGGACAGTTACCGATTGGCACAGGCCGCGATTTTTCCCGTACCCTGAATATTCCGGTTGACCCCGAAGCCGCCGTCAAATGGATTACCCAAGCCAATCCTAAATCTCTCGATTTGGGCCACCTGACCTACGATGATGCCAACCGCTATTTTTTGAATATCGCCAGTGCAGGCATCGGGGGTGAAGTGGATCGCCGTGTCAACGCTCGCACCAGACGCCGCCCTTGGACATTTAAATTAGCCACTGTTCAAGCCCTGCTCAGTTACAGCCCCAAAAAGCTCAAGGTCATGCTGGATGGAGCAGCGTGGTATGAAGGCAAGGCATGGGCTGTGGTCGTAGCCAACGGACGCATGTTTGGGCACGGCATGAAAATCGCCCCCAATGCCGAAATTGACGATGGCCTATTTGATGTGGTCTTGATTGAAGATACACCGCGCCTCTCTGCTATTCTTGCACTCAATTCCGTATACAGCGGTAAGCATTTGCTGCGGGAGGATGTGCATTATAAGCAAGCTAAAGTGGTGACTGTCGAATGTCAGGCCAACGCCATCGGCCTTGATATTGATGGCGAACACGCCGCCGGAAATCATTTGAACTTTTCGGTTGAGCCGGGGGCATTAAAGATGCTGGTCAGTGGATAAGAGGATTGGGTTATGCGGCAATTCGCTATCGCGCTCATGCTAATTTTGGTTCTGGTAGCTTGTGATAAAGACGACCAATCAGAGAAAAAATCACCGACTCCCACCCCAACCTTGAGTGTCATCACCAATTTTACTGGCCCCATTCTCAATTCTGGCGGTGGGTCAGGCGAAGCTTGTGGCGAAGCTGACCCCAATAATCCTGACGCCGCGTGTGGTGTGCCGGGAATATCCTCTATCGAAAATTCCGGCAGCAGCGCCCCCCTGCCACTTACCGAACAAACCGCTTTTGGCCTGACCATTGGTGTGCCAGAGGGATTCTCCCCCGTCGAACTAAGCAACCGATTGCTGATTAGCGCCACTGACCCCGCCAACACCCCCGGCGAATTTACTGTCATTATTCGGCGTGTCACGGCGGATGAATTAACAGGCTATCTCGACCAGATTGCCGACTTGGATGCCGCCAAGCAGTTTGACCGCCAGAATGCGAATGGTTCAATGACAGGCTATACCATTCCCTATGCAGAACGGGGTGAGGTTGCAGTATTTGATTTAGGCGAAGGGCAGTCGTTGTTTATCAATGGCTTTGCTGCGCCGGGCTACTGGGACACCTATAGTGCGACTTTTGAAGCGATGTTAGATTCGCTGCGTTTAGCTTAAAAACAAAACAGAGTACCCCAAAGGATACCCTGTTTTTTGCTGGGAGACCTGGACTCGAACCAGGACTGATGGATCCAAAGTCCACTGTTCTGCCGATTAAACTATCTCCCACTGCGAACGTCCCCATTTTACCACAGGTTGTCAACCCCGCTCAATAGTCGGCAAACAAGAATTCATCTTCGCCCACAAGTCATTTGTTGCCTATGCAGAAAAACCGACACATAATCTTGTATAGCACTTACAAGATAACCAAAGGATTTGAGGAATGGGCTTCAAGAATACTTTTCCCCAATTGATACTCATACTGGCCCTTCTAACCAGCCTTATTGCTCCTATGACGGTATTCGCTGCTCCCCCACGCCAAACACCCCTGACCCAATATGTTCAAAGCAGCGATGGCCGGGTATCGTTGCGCCTGCCGGATAGTTGGACGTACACCGATGTGGTGGCAAGCGAAAATATTCTCACCTATGGCGATTCCGCCGACGCCGTAACGGGTCGTCTCAATGATGTGCGCGGTCAAACCAGTTTCATCGTGGGCAACGGCGGCACGATTGTCCTGCTAAATGTCGCCGATTATGGCTATACGACAGCCTCAATCGAGGTTCTAAAATCCGTGATGGATTCAGGTCTCCTCGGTGTTCAAGATGTTGGTGGGACAGTCGTTGAACAGCCTCAAGAAGTCGAAATCAATCCCGGCCAAACGATTTTTTTGGCAGTTATCGAAGCGGGCAGTGAACAAGGCTATGCTGCTACGATTGGATTTGGCGACATGATGGCGCTCATGACTGCTACAGGCACCCCTACTACATGGGAGTCCAACCGCGACCTGCTATATTCGATTATTCAGTCGGTGCGTATGCCTGCCGACCCTAGCACCGCCCCGCCTGATGAGAATCTGCCCGCTGAAGATGATGTAACAGTCGTTAGGGCCACCGATGGCAGTCTATCTGTTGGAATTCCGACGGGCTGGAGCTTCAAAGATCAGTTGGCCGATAACCAAATTTTTGTATTTGGTGAAACTGAAGCCGAAGCCGATAATCGTTCAGTATTTTGGATTGCCAACGAAGAAATAGTGGTCGGTGGGAAGGGTGGATTAATTTCCTCACGTCCCCTCTCTGAAATTGGCCTAGACCCCGCGACAGTCAACATTGGCAACACCTCCAACAACTTTATCCGGAATTTGAGTGTGACAGTAATCGAAGTCCGGCAGCTTTTTACCGTCAACAACGCCCCCGGTGCCTATGCCGTCGTAGATTGGGGGCAGCAGCGCGGCTTTTTGGCATTTATTGTCTTTGGCGAGACGCTGGCAATCGTCTACATCTCAGATTCGCCAGCGAATTTTGAAGCCTCCCGCGATACTCTATTCCCCATTCTCGAATCCGTGCGTATTCCGGCAGAAATCGCCGCTCCGCCCTCTGCTGGAACAGGCGGAAACAACCCGCCGAATAATGGGGGACCAGGCGACGGTGGCACGGGTCTAGGCGGGGTATTAGGCAACACGGGAAATCAAGACACCTCCACTGTTGCTCTGCCCCAAGCCCTACGTAACGAGGCGGAGACGCTTGAAATATTGTTGCCTGAAAACTGGCAGACGTTTATAGCGTCTGGCGAGGAAGCCCTCATCGCTGGAGGGGATACCATCTATTTTGCCAGCAGCCAAGCTGAAATTGATGTCCTGCGAAGTTCGGGTCTCCCAGCGGCGGCGGGCGGGGTCATCATTTTCTTTGACCGTATTATGATAGACCCCACCAAGAGCCTAACCCCCGACGAGATTTTTGCATTACTCGATCCCGCAGAATTGACAGGGCGATCCACCATGCAGACGGATACCATCAACGGTAATCAGGCCATCTGGTTTGAATTTAATCAGGAAACGCCGACCCAAACACATGGTTATTGGGTGGTATTCATTTTTGAGGATAAGCTGGCATTGATGGCTCTACGAACAGCGCCGAGCGATTGGGAACAATCCGGGGCTACTTTGGACGCCATTTTCCGATCTGTGCGCTACAACCCTGAAGGGTTAAGTGGCCTCGGCAGTACAGGTGGTTTGGGCGGTCTCGGTGGTTCAGCCACCCCTGCCCCATTACGCCCCGGTAGTGCAACTCCAACGCCGACCCGTCTACCCGCCAGCCCGACGCCTACCTTTACCCCGACCACCGATTCTGGTCAAATCCAAACGACCCCCGGCGGCCCAACTCCCACACCCACTTTGTCATCGGTGGGATAAAAATCCCCCGAAATAGTAAGAGGGCAGGTCTCATGAATGACCTGCCCATATTCAAGGAAAAAACAAATGTCCGATCATAACCAAACCCTATACTCCGACAAAATTCAGGCTGGCAGCCGCACCTATTTTTTGGATGTTAAACAAGGCAAAGATGGTGTCAAGTATCTCACTCTTACGGAGACAAGAAGCTCCGATGGAGAGCTAGAACGCAGTCGAGTGATGGTATTCGAAGAACACTTCGAAGCATTCTTTGGGCAACTGATTAAAATTACAGAATTTCTAGGGCTAGATCACACTGAAAGGCTCGATGAAATTCGCCAACTTCATCCAAACGCCTACAAAAAATGGACACCTGAGGAAGATGCCCATCTGAAACAATCTTATACACAAGGTTTGAGCATTGATGCACTAGCGAATACTTTTCAACGACAGCCTTCCGCGATCCGATCACGTCTTATCAAGTTGGGGTTGCTGTCCCATTCATAATTCTAATTGGGTGGCGGCAAAAAGGCCTGTACGTTAAAAGTTGATTCGACGTGTGTGAGCAGCATCGGGTCAAGATGATTGGCGGCGATATACGCCTCTACTGCTGCGATACCTGCCTCCATTTGTTCATCGGTCATGCGCCATGTCTGTGACCATTTACGCTCCCGTAGATGCTGCACATAGGTAGCGGGTGAACGCAGGGTCACATATGAATGGCGCAATTCTGACCCAATGGTTCGCCAACCCGACTCCGGCAAAAAAGTTTGACGTTTCTCCCACGAAATCGGACGGGTGGTCTCTTCAAAATGACTGGTGGCTTCCCGCCACGTTCTTTCCAGCATATTTTCAGACCCTCGATCATTCCAGCCGTGCAGCAGCATCCCTCCCGGACGTAGTATTCGCCGGATTTCATCAAGCACATCCATATAATTGGGGATCAGATGGAACACATGCACTGCAATAACGGCATCCACTGAATCGGTTGCAAAGGGCAAATGCGCGGCATTCCCTTCAATCAAGACAATCCGTTCGCCCCCCTCTTTTTGACGGAGGCGCTGCATCATCGCCAGCGATATATCGAGGCCCATATAAGTACCCACGCGCTGCCCAAGTGGGAGGGCAATGCGTCCCGTACCCACTCCTATTTCCAATACACGGCTGCGGGGGGTTAATTGACCTGCCTCGACAAACAAAGAAACCGCCTTATGCTCGACCCCCGGCGGAAATCCACGAGTCTCATCATAATAATCGGCGGCACGATCAAAAGATACATATTGCGAAGTCGTCTGCATTGTCACTCTGCTCCAATAAACTCACCAAAAACCGGGCAAAGGCGGAACATCCACATGATAAGCGGCGGCTTGCACATAACTGACCACAGCCACAGCCGCACCTCCTAAAGTGCCAATGGCTGCTAACACAAATAGTATACCGAGTACCAATACGATCAATCGTACCATTTCCACGTCCGCTTGGCTAATAGCGGCTTCGCTGGCGGTGCTCTCGAAAAAGGTGATCTCAGGATAGGCTTTTTCTAATTCGGCCTCATATTGGTTGCCAATGACATAGGCCGCCACAACCAGCATCAAAAACATCAACAGCGACACCACTGCCAAGATAATCCCGATCACCCCCCAGCGTCGCGCCGAACGCCACCGCCGGATACGCACATGGGCCGCCCCGGAACCATCTTCAAAAACATACCCATCAGGTTCAAGGAAAATCGTCACTTTGTCCTTGCGGAAACCGGAAAATAGCAAAATCAGAAAGTACCACAGCGCCCCGATGACACTGGCTACAGCCGCCACCCACCAAATCAGTCCCAACGACTTACCATAGGCCAGCATGATTTTGCCGGGGCCTTCACCTTTTAGCTTATAACCGCCATTTAGATACGTCTGGGTACGCTGCCGTAGCCAATAATCCGATGGGCCAGCGGGCTGTGGAGCACCCCACCCTTGCTGCATGGGCATTGAACGGGGGGGCGCAGGTTGCGCATAAGCCATTGATGGTGCTGCTGCCATCGTGACCGCAGATGCAGGGGGCGGGGTATAGGGCGCACGCGGAATCGGCATTGGTTGTGGAACAGGAGGTGCATACTGCGGCATATAGGCATTCGGCACCGTCTGCCGATCCATCGGATGCGAGGCTGTTTCAGCCGGTATCGTGACCAGCGCTGACCCCCGTGCTGGCGTGGCCGCTGGTGAAGGTGGCTGCTGAAACGCCTCTGTCCGTGCTTCCGAAAAACCGACGGGCGGATTATCATCTACAATGGTTTTCATACCGCCGGGTGCGACTGGTGGTTGAAACTCGCTGGGAGTTGAATCTACAATCCCAACTGGCTCGCTGTCGTCTTCCTTAACTTCTTCGCTGATTTCCTCAATCGCTTTGGGGTAATCCTCTTCACGGTATTGGAGGTCTTCGTTTGGCACAGGGCGAGCTTCATCATCCATACCAACAATCGTCTGTGCCTGATAGATCGAGGGCAGTGGTTCATCCGTCTTAAACTCAATGGGCTGCTCATTCAGTACACGCTCAAGTTCATCGGTGGCCTGATACGCTGGCTGTGAATCAATCACCGTCGCCATTGGTTCATAAGCCGATTCCGTACTCGGCGTCGGCGGCAAGACGGGTTCTTCGGGTGAATCTTCAACCAGCGTCCGGGCCTGAAAATCCTCCTCCGCGCCTATGATCGTTTTGACATCCGCATCGGCAGGGTCGGTCAATACTCCATCACAGCGGGGGCATCGTTTGGTATCACCACTCACAGCCGCGCCGCAGTGTGGACAGATACGAAGTTCTGATGGCAACTTGGCCTCCTCAGAAAATTTAAGATACTCAGAACCCCATTGTACGACGAGAAAAATGAATCGGGTGTCGCCAGCCACAAGGCGTAGGCGACAAAACTACCACTCGAACGGGAACGGTTCGGAATCAGTCGTGTCATTCTCAGACGGAGCAGGCGTATCGGCCAGAGGAGTAGGCGCTAGGCCATTCGGTTCAGATTTCGGTGTCTCATCAGCCACAGCCAGCATCGGCTGCGTATCAGGATTAAGGCTTGGTGGTGAAGAAGGAGGCCGCAGCAGGGTTGGGGCCTCGGCACGTTTGGCAAGCTGCTTTTCATAGAACCAAAATGCTTCAAGCCAATCCACCAATTTGGCAACTATATCTGGCGTAATGCGAACGGCGGCTTCAAAGCGCTTGGGTGAAAAGGCATAAATTCGTGCAAAGTTTTCGCGCACGACAAAAATGAGATAATCCTCTTCCCAACGTTGTTTTGTCCACAAGAAGGCGATTCCGCTACTCCGCCGCATCAATTCTAGCCAACGCTGCCGTTCGCCAGTCTCAATCGCACCAACCATAAAACGCATCGAAACCATACTGCCCAATGTAAAGGTAATTTCGAGCGCCTGCGTCTCCAAAAACATATCCACCGTGACCATCGCCGAATCATCTTGGCTGGTCAAAATGGCAACGGCTTTACGTTTAATATCTGGCCCCGGTTTGGAGGGCCGAAAACTGCCCTGCGAAAGCAAAGGTGCATGGGCATAGCGTTTGGCAAGCTCAGTATCCAGATCAATTTCACCCGTGAAAAACTCCATCAATTCGACGGGGGCTTTGGTGCGGATATTGAGTTGGTGTCCGGTATCTTTTAACTCTTTGACCACCCGCTGACGATCATCGTTGGTAATACGCTGGGTCAATTCACGGGCGGCTTTAATCAACTGCTCAACGGGTATGGCTTCCTCTTCAGTGACAGCAGCCATTTTGGCAGTTGTTTCCATCGGCAGCGGAACTTCAGCAGAGGTATCAAACACTGCCGGACGAGGGGGTTTTGCGTTGTCGGGCTGCTCAGACATGCCCGGCCTTTCTTTTACATAATTGATGGTACGTTTAAGATGATTATACGACGGGCGGCCCAATTCGCCAAAAGTCAACTGCTTGAGATTGATAGAAATTCGTAGTACGATCTGGCTAACCGACAAGGAGTGATTATGGCCCTCGAAATCGAATGTAAATTGTACTTCCAATCCATATACGCCATTCAAGCGCATCTGGCACAAGCGGAGGCGGTCTTGACCCATCCCCGCACCTACGAACACAACATCCGCTATGAAGGGCCTAATGGGGATTTTACATCACGGGGGATTGTCTTGCGTCTGCGGCGCGATCAGGACATCCGGCTAACTTACAAAGCGCCTGCGCCTCAAGTTGCAGGTGGAATGGTCACTCGTTTGGAATTAGAAACCACTGTCGGTGATTTTGAGACAATGGACGCCATCCTGCAACATCTGGGCTATCGGCACAACATGGTTTATGAAAAATACCGCACGACCTATCATCTGCCCAATATACCTGATGTCGAATTGGTGATGGATGAGATGCCCTATGGCAATTTTTTGGAGGTTGAGGGAACGCCCGAAGGCATTGAAGCGGCCCTCGCCAAACTGAACTTGACCGATGCACCGCGCATTGAGGTGGGTTACGTGGATTTATTTGAACTACTCCGCAGGCGCTATCAATTTGCCTTCCGTGACCTGACCTTTCAAAATTTCACTGGATTAAAAATTGACCCGCAGATATTTGTGCCACCCTACAAATAATCATGACATTCTGCCCTGTTTTTAATTTGCCACACTTTGATTGTAATGCTACACTACGCTTGACTGGCCCAAAATGAGAATGACACCGTACTTATCCTGTTTAAAATAATCACAGGGTCGGGAGGTTTTACTAGATGCGAAGGCAAGTATTGATTGGCGTTGCAGGCATATTCCTTGCGACGTTTATAATCGCCGGATGCCGCTATCGGTCTGCTGGTGAAGATAGACAGCCGACCCCGCCCGGTGAAATAGCGTTAGTGGATTTGCAGACACCGCAAACTCCAGATTTTGCCGCGACAGAAACAAGTGCGGTCTTAACTCTTCAGGCACAAACGCCCTCTAGCACACCAACGGCGTCTGAATCACCGACAATCTGGACAAGTATAGGGGTCGAAACAACAGCGCTGCCAACCTTCACAGGCACAGCTACCTTTAGTCAGCCTGTACAGTTCCCAACAGCCACACCGACCACGCCTGTAGTAGCGGCGGTTCTGCCCTCGGCCACACCAACTTCACTGCCGTCCGCCACTAGCACCGCCACCAGCACTGTAACTTCGACGGCAACCTCAACCAATGTCCAACCGACGGCGACCTTTACTCCCAGCACAACAGCGACCAACACCCTGCCGCCGTTCCCATCAAATACGCCTACTTCACAAATCACTTCGACCTTTACGCCCTTCCCAACTCTTACGCTCACGATTGCCCCTACAGTAGTAGGGCAAGGGGGCGGTTCGGAATTGCAGGCGACCCTCCTACCCCAACAAATGACCGCGACGGCCATCATCTTTAATGCCACAGCCACCGCCGCCGCCGCACAGGGTACACTCTTAGCCATTACGCCCCAAGTACCGGGTACAACCCCCGGCGCAGGTGGGGTGACGGGTCAAACCACGCCCTCTTCCCAATTCCCCGACTGCGATTATCTCATCCAGCCCGGTGACAAATTGGGGGTGATTGCCCGCACCTATAACATAGACTTGGCGACACTGGCCTCGTATAACAACGTCACCAATTGGGACTATATCAAAGCAGGCGACACCATCAAGATTCCCGGCTGCGGACGCAATGCGACGCCTACTCCAACGGGTACACCTGTCCCATCTGGCGGCGTTGCGGGTGGCGCGATTCCCGACAACTCACTTGGGCCAGTGCAATATGTGGTCGTCGGTGGCGACAATATCTATAAATTGTCCGTCCGGTTCTGTGTCACCATGCGGGATATTGTGGTCGCCAATCCGCGCATCACCAATATCAACATTATCATCGCTGGCGATACACTGACTATTCCGGCGCGGACGCTACCCTGCGGCACAGCCACCGCCACTCCAACCCTACAAGTACAAGGCGCGACAGGCTAATTCAGGGCGTAATTCATTTGAAACGCTTAAAGACCCGCACCCATCCATGTGTGGGTCTTTTATCATTTAAAAGGGCTAAACTGATGACTCAATCACCCAATGATGATGCGTTAATTGAAGTCGAAATCGGCGCAGAAGATATTTATAAAGGCCGACTGCTCCATTTACAGCGCAAACAGGTGCGTCTGCCTAATGGGGACACCGCCCAACGGGAAATTATCTTGCACCCCGGCGCAGTTGCCATGGTACCGCGTACCGCCGATGGGCAAATTTTGTTGGTGCGCCAATATCGCAAGGCCGCCGAACGGATTTTATTAGAAGTGCCTGCCGGAACCTTGACCCCCGGTGAGGATATTTGGAAAGCCGCCGAACGCGAACTGCGTGAAGAAATTGGCTATCGCCCCGGTAAATTGAGCAAACTTGGCGGGATTTTTGTCGCTCCCGGCTATTCCACCGAATATATCCATCTCTTTCTGGCGGAAGAACTGGTGCATGATCCGCTAACCCTTGATCACGACGAATTTATCGAGCCTGTCGCGGTAACAATGGAACAAGCTCTTGAGAAAATCCGCAGTGGTGAGATCGAAGACGCCAAAAGTATCAGCAGTCTGCTGTTGACCCAGCAATTTTTCGTCAAATAGGGCGTCAATCTACGCCACCTGTCATGCAGATTCGTGCCAGTTGTCACAATCATACAAACCGGATTGAGGCCCTTTGTGCAAATAGCCAATATAGCCCATCCCGGTTTCGAGTTAAATTGTTTTTAAGCGATTACCTGAAGGGTAAAAAGACGACACCCTAAAGGAACTCCATCCGCTCAAATAAATTTTTTTGCGGTCATAGGGCACTCGGCTCCGAAACTGCACATGGGGATACATATATCCGGTGGCTATAGCATGGGGGCTGGCTACCGGATATGTGCTTTTTTACCACGACTGGCATGAAATTTTGATTCCTCCTCTATTTTGTTTAACGGCCAACTATTTCCAGTTGAATATAACCCACATCCATTTAAGCGTAACTGTAGTTACGCTAACGCATATCCATTATATAACTTACAAACATAGCTCACACGTTCTATTATCTACAGCGCCACTAATTTTTTGCATCTACGCCCCACCCCCACTATACTGACCACCACTCAACCGCTTCTTACCCATTGGGAGGAACTGAGATGTTGGGATCAGCCGTCCTAGATACCGCCATTGGCCTGATTTTCATATTTTTCGTTTTTGGAACCATGTGTTCCGGTGGCTTTTCCATGATTGCACGCGCCCTTGAGATGCGGGGCAAACTGTTGCAACAGGGTCTGTTGTACCTACTTGACGCCGACGTGCAGCAGCAGATAATGGATCATCCCCTCATCAAAAGCACCCGTCTAAAACAAGGCAACGTCGCTGTTGAAAATAAACTAACGCAGTATATACGCCGCCTCCCCATCATTAAAAATCTATTTCCAGCCCGGAGTTTATTGACCTATAACCCCAATCCGGATTACATCGCCCCATCCACCTTTTCACGGGCCTTATTAGATTTGATCATCGCTACGGGCGAAGACATCCAAAAGCAAAATCCAAATGCGCGATATTCGATTGACGACCTTGCGGCTCTTTTTGCCAATAATGTCGGTGAAACCCTCCAAGAAAAGAAAGTTAAAGAGCAGGCCATCAACTATGTCCGTTACAAACTCGGTACCCTGATTGACCAAAACGAAAGTACGGTCATTGAAGGGGTGGACAAGCTGATAATCGAAATTGGCATCAAAGACCCCAAAGTCTGCGACGAAATCCGTTTCCAAGTCCGCAATGCCTTCACCTATCGGGCCGAAGTGCTTGACCTCATTACACTTGGCCTGACCGAAATCAAGCTCCCCGAACAGACTAAAGAATTTTTCCAGCGGCAGATCGAACTAATTATTCGCCAACAAGGCTTGGATGAGAAAATCGAGACGACCAAAGAAAAATTTGAGCAGGTCGTGACCGGGGTCGAAAACTGGTACAACCGTGCGATGGACAGCCTAACCACCATTTTTAAACGAACAAGTCAGGCATGGATTTTTGCAATTGCCCTTGTTTTGGCAGTGGTTTTTAATGTCAACACCATCAACATCGCTGAATCGCTTTGGACGAACACCACCTTGCGCGATTCGGTTGTGGCAGCGGCAGATCAGCGCGTTTTGGAAGAACAAGCCGCGCCGGAAGGCGATAGGGAAACCAACCCGGTGACTATCTTCCGTGAAGACTTAGCCTCGCTGCGCATTCCCGTCGGTTGGACAGAAGGAGAACTAGATTCGCTGGGTTTGCCGACTGCATTGGCCCAATCAGGTGATACTCAACGCTCCGAACTAACCCTCTTTAAAGCGGTTGTAGGTTGGGGTCTAACGGTGATCGCGGGGGTCATGGGAGCGCCCTTCTGGTTCGATATGCTCAATCGGCTGCTCAATTTGCGCGGCGGTGGAAAGGCAACGGCCAAAGCCGACGAAGATGACGCGAAGAGTTAAATTTTGAGGCGGGATATTCAATCAATACCTCGCCTCTTGCTATTTCCTTTAGGGTTGGCGGGAAGGTGGCTTCAGTTCATATCCCGCTACGATCAAGTCTATTTGGGCGACATTGGCAAGGCTATCCCCGGCAAAAACTTGGACACTGCCACTCAGTTCAAGGGCAGCACCGGGTTGCCAGTAGCCATGTTCATCAAGGCCAGTTGGGGAAACCTGAACCAACGAAATGAGATTCCCCGCTGCATCAGACAATACAAATGTGGCAACAGGTTGAACCAATGCAATCCCGCTGTTATTGGTGGCGGTGCCGCGCAATTCGCCTGTATCCGACAGGGGTTCAGTAGTGACAGTGGCATCAAAATAGGGCGCATATCCATCAAATGTTAATTCGCCGGAGCGCACAATCAGCGTCGCAAGGCCATCATAATCGACAGGTACTGAATAAATCCCCATTATGGGTACTAATTTGTCCGGCGGGATATTGACATAGGAACTCACTACCGAAGCATCCGTCAGGCGCAAGTTCTCGACGTCTAAAAACGTGATAATGGCCGAAACATTTTCAATGGTCTCGCCTGTATCATTCCGCACCAAATACATCGGATACAGAAAACCATCTTTTTCAACAACCGTATAGGACACAAGGGTTAGATCTTCTACCGCACGAATAATTCGTGTCATGGGAAAGCCGGAAATTTCAGCTTCTCCTAAGGAGACCACCTCTGTCCCATTGGCAGCAGGCGTCTGCTGCGACCCATCATTATCACCGCCGTTATCGTCTTTATCATCACCCCCACCACATGCCGTCAGCAGCATCGCCAACAGCACAAGGAGCGTCCCATTGCCTAGAAGCTGTTTCAACATGCAGTGACCTCCCGAAAACTGAAAAATGCGCGTTTTAAGTATACCGAAGGCCCACTTGAAAAAGTCGTAATGATTTGTTGGGGCATGACAACAATTTACCTAATTGGATTCCGGTGAAATAATCGGCTTTGGATCATAAGTGCCCATGCCCTCTAGTCCACGATCCGTTTCCCACGGATAGACAATATGTGCATCTGTAATCGCCCCATAAAAATCCGGTTCGGTCTTCACAAACAAGGAGCGATAGGGATTAAAATGGAACACACAGGTATACGCCTTTGCGCCAGCGGCCTCACACCGACTGCGAACGGCGGTGCTGGTACGTCCACTGCCCCACACATCGTCAATCGTCAAAACCCGCAGCCCAGTCAACAAATCGGTATCGGGGAATTGTAGGAATTTAGGCCATGCTTTAAGGCCCTCCCCCATGATGGTATCCGTGCCAAAACTGACCGCCGCCGTCAGCACTTTGGAAATATCGAGCGCCTCGGCCAGTAAGCCCCCCGGCACAATACCCCCCCGCGTAATCATCACCATCGCGTCAAAACTTCCCACACTCCGTAGTTGCGGGATAAGGATATCCACCAATTTATCAACATCTTCCCATGTAAGTAACTCATGACGAATAGGGCGTTGCGACATAAACTTCGTTCCTTGAAAAAATACTACTTTCCCATTACAAGCGGCTCATTATAAGAAAATTCGCTTAACCGTGCCACTCGACATCTCTTAACTATTGTCTTTTTGCACTTGCCTGTCAAGTACCCCCAAAAACACGTTATAATTGAAACCCTATCGCTCAAAAACTTAACATCTTTAGTTCTAGGGGCTTGATCGAAAAAGATTCCAAAAGTTTTGTCAAATCACCCCTATCAATCTTGGAGGCAAAAACGCTCGATGCTGCCTGAATTTCGCAACGAACCACAAACTGATTTTAGCAACCCTGCCAATGTCGAAGCCTTTGCAGCGGCAGTGGAATATGTCCGTTCACAACTAGGCCGCCGCTACCCAATTGTGGTGGGCGGGGAAGAATATTGGCCCGGTCAAACCTTTGATTCCATCAATCCCGCCCGCCCATCCGAAGTCGTAGGCACGTTTGCACAAGGGACAAAAGAACTTGCCGAAAAAGCTGTGCCGATTGCTCACGAAGCCTTTTTGAAATGGCGTCACACCCCCGCCTATGAACGCGCCCGCTATTTGCTACGTGCCGCTGGTGAAATGCGCCGCCGCAAACACGAATTTTCGGCATGGATGGTTTTTGAGGTCGGCAAGAGTTGGGTTGAAGCCGATGCCGATACCGCCGAAGCGATTGACTTTCTCGAATATTATGCCCGCCAGATGATGCGTCTTGATAATGCGCGTGAACTGCTGACCCCGTTGGCTGGCGAAGAACTGGACTTGCAATACATCGGCTTGGGTGTCGGGGCGGTCATTCCGCCTTGGAACTTCCCCAATGCCATTATGACAGGCATGACCAGCGCCGCGATTGTCGCCGGAAACTCGGTCATCCAAAAACCCGCCAGTACCAGCCCGGCCATCGCATATAAGCTATGCGAATTATTTTGGGAACAGGGATTGCCCGCTGGTGTCTTGAATTTCTTGCCCGGCCCCGGTGGCGCAATTGGCGATACGATTGTAGATCATCCCCTCACCCGCTTTATTGCCTTCACTGGCTCCAAAGAAGTGGGGATGCGCATTTTTGACCGCGCTGCCAAAGTATCCCCCGGTCAACTCTGGCTCAAACGTACTGTCCTCGAAATGGGGGGCAAAGATGCGGTGGTCGTGGACGAGACCGCCAATCTGGAAAAAGCCTCGGTTGCGATTGTCGCCAGCGCCTTTGGTTTTCAAGGGCAAAAATGTTCGGCAGGCAGCCGCGCGATTGTTGTCGGCAATGTCTATGACGAAGTGGCAGGCCGCGTCGCTGAATTGACCCAAAAATTGACCGTCGGCGAAACGGATAAGAGCCAAAATGTTTATATGGGGCCAGTCGTGGATCGCAAAGCCTTTAACAGCATCATGGATTACATCAAACACGGGCGCGAACATCACACCCTGCTGGCGGGTGGCAATGCCATCGAAACCAATACCAATGGCTATTTTATTGAACCAACAGTGTTTGGCGATGTCCCCGGTGACGCCAAGATCGCCCAAGAAGAAATCTTTGGGCCAGTATTGGCGATGATCCGCGCCAAGAATTTTGATGACGCGCTGGATATTGCCAACAGCACTGAATATGGCCTGACGGGGGCGCTGTTCTCGAATGATCGGGCACGCTTAGAACGGGCACGCCACGAATTCCATGTAGGGAATCTCTATTTCAACCGCAAGTGTACCGGGGCAATGGTCGGCGCCCATCCTTTTGGCGGATTTAATATGAGTGGCACGGATAGTAAGGCAGGTGGCCCGGATTACCTACTGCTGTTCACCCAAGCCAAGAGCATTGCCGAATTACGTTAGGGAAATCGGACTTTAGTCGGGTTATTTTCTAAATTCCATCTGATAGGCTAAAAGGGCATGATTCAAGGCTTGCCCTTTTTGCTCCCTAACCTCAAAAAAATGGTGCGGAACAAAAATTCAATCAGTAGCGTCTATGCAGACGTAGACAATTGGCACAGCATTTTGCATTTGTCTACAATGGTGGCAAATTCTACAATAGCGTAGAGGCTGTGAGGGGGTGTCGGGATTATCGAAGTAAGCTGCAATTATCAATCACCTTTCCGAATCCGCCGTGTGTGGTAATGTATACAGGAGATCAAACCATGAAAAAGAGCGCATCGCCGCAGCGCAAAATAAGTCTTCGCCTTAAGTGGCGTTTGCCTGCCATTATCTTGGTCCTTGCGTTCGTCAATGTAGCGATTTTTGCATCCATGATTGCATCGGATGGTTCAGGCCCGATGATGGCAAAAACCGCCTATGCACAAGGGGGCAGCGAAGCCACCGATAAAGTTGAACCCATTGACCATTATCCTGTCCCCGGTGAGAATGGCGCACTGGCTTATTCTCTACGTGATCCTTGGGATAAAACGAGCCTGACTTATTTCTTCCACAACTGCCCCACCAACCTCGACTGTGAACAGGCACGCCAAGCCATTCGGGATAGCTTCCAAACATGGGCCAATGTATCCTCGTTGATCTTCGCCGAAGTCAACGATGCTTCACAGGCCGACATGGAAGTCACATGGGCCTCTAGTGGCGATCCTGAAGGCACACTCGGCATCGTGGGTGGCGTTTTGGCCTACTGTTTCTTCCCCCGTTACGGCGGCGATATGTGGATTGACGACGCCGAACCATGGTCTATTGGGGACGGTGCCCCCACCGATATTATTTCGACGGCGGTACATGAAATCGGTCACGGCATTGGCTTGGGCCACAGCGAATTCACGACCGCGATTATGTACCCCTATGCGGGTTATGCCACCAAATTGGGTGATGACGACATCAGCGCCATTCAATCCCTCTATGGCCCTCCCGGCAGCACCACCAGCACGCCCACCAACACTACCCCACCTAACGGCACGAATGGCATTCCCAGCAATAATGTCCCCGGTGATGTGGCAGAAGTAGAGGGTGAAATTACCAATAAGGAATCTGCATCGGTTTTTGATCTGGCAGTTGAAGCCAACACCACCGTTACCGTGACGATGGAAACCACCAGCGGTGATCTCGATCCCTACGTCGGCATTATGACGGCTGACCGCACCACTGTTGTGGTCGAAAATGACAACTTCGATGCTACCAGCACCAATGCACAGGTTTCCGCCTATTTTGCCGAAGCTGGCAATTACATCGTAGTTGCGACTCGCTTTGGATTCCAAGATGGTGCAACAACCGGGACATTCAAAGTCACGGCGCAATTTGAATCGGGTGACACAACAGGCGGCACAAATCCGAATGTCCCACCCGGCCCAACAACCTTTAAATGGCGCATCAGCAATTACACCGACATCGAATTGTGCGGCGTGTTCTTTAGTGCGTCCGATGCCTCGGATTGGGGGCCAAACCAAATCGAAGGTGAGCGCCTTGCCCCGATGACCTATTTTGAATGGGACATCCAACCCGGCACCTATGACGTTCAGGTAGCGGACTGCAATAACAATACACTCGAAGCGTATAAGATTGAAGTCAGCCGTGACCTTGAGGTGCAAATCTACCTTGACCGCATCACCAGTGTGCCATTGGGGACACCGCCACAAGATACACCCACTAACCAGACTCCCAATGACCAGACCGTAACACTGCGGATCAGCAATCTTGCCGGGACTGACCTGTGCCAAGTGTATGTGAGCGCAAGCACAGAAACCAATTGGGGCGATAACCAGTTGGAAGCGAATGAGGTCTTTGCCAATCAGACCTATATCGAATGGAGTGTGCCACCGGGGAGCTATGACGTCAAAGTGTTTGATTGTCTCAACAACACACTTGAAGCCTACCAATTCGATGTCACCAACGGCCTAGACATCCAAATCTCTGCCACCGAAATCGTCGGGGTACCTCTGCAATAACGAGTAGACGATCAGCAAATTGGGGCGATGAGAAGTCGCCCCTTTTTATTTGCCAACCCGTGATTACTGCCCGAATGGGGTAACAGTTGGTGGGAAACGATATTCGACGGTCGGAGAAGGCATTTGTGTGGGTATCGTGCCCGAAATACCAAGCCATTCACGCCACTGCGACTCAATTTCGGTGATGGTTAATCCAAGCACCTGCTCCAAGGACGTTTTAAAATAATCCGTGATTTCATACCCCGGCAAATTTTCGGGTGCGGCCAGCAGTGCAATCAACTCACGGTGGGCTTCCCAACCATAATTTTCGACCAACCACTTGTTGAAGGTATAGCCCAAATCGTAGCCCCAGCGTCCGCGACCATCTGGGCCTTCATCAAAAATATCTACACCTTCTCCCACAAATATACTGTCAAGCGTGGTGGATTGCAGGGCATCCCGTACCCGCCCTTCATAATCATATTGACGGCTTAATTCCAGATAGGTCGAATTGCCCTCTATGAACCACGCCGGGGCACGCCCCTCGTACAAATCATATTGATACAAATGGGCGATTTCGTGAATGACAGTGCCATAAGCGAAATCTTGAATATCATTACCATAAATGAGTTGGATAAACGCCCCCCAATAACCGCTGGCCTGCCCGATAAAATTAATGCCGCGCAGTACATATTCTTGAGAGCGCCATTCCTCAAAAGTGGTCTCATCCGCAAACAGGATCATCCGGGGTTTGTAGGAGAGCAGCCGTCCAAACGCCTCAAGATAAAGGGGACGCGCCTCCGCCATCGCCTCAAATGCCAAATCCACCGCGTTTTGGGGAAAGCCCTCTTGAACAAAAATAATCAGGTCTTCAGATTCCTCGCGTTCCCATTCGTGGGTATCGTCACTGTACTCGTTCCCCACCAACCAATCGCTCCAATAGATCGTTCCAGCGCTATCCAGTAGTCGCCAGCGATAATTGATGGCGACCCAAGGCGGAATTTCATCAGCCTCACGACCTTCCACAATAACCGTTACCTTGCCCGTTTCGGCGTCCACCTCCCCGCGTCGCCTCACATCTTCAGGGTACGTCGGGGTATGCGAATAATAGATACTGGCCGAGACAATTTCCCCCGCACTACTCTTTGCAAACGCCTCAAATTGAAACCCATCGGGATAAAGACTGGTAAAGGTGGAATCGGTCAGAGTCCATTCGGCCTCGCCTCCTTCGACATAGGCGGGTTCGTCATATTTGGGGGTCTCTTCCGGGGTGGGAGTCGCGGTTGCGGCATCTTGCGCCGTTGCCTGCCACCGCGCCGTGCCGATCAAACCGAGCATAAAAATCAGCGACAGCGCCGCCGAGATCAAAAAAATCGCTTGTTTTCGCATCACAAAAAACGCCTTCCTGAACAACCCTCTGGCAAATAAAGCCAGTATAGGCGATTCAGGCAAGGCGTCAAATTTCAGGGGTTTTAAGCCAGTTGTTGAATGACGGTATCGGTAAATTCGGTGGTGCTGAGATAGGAACCGCCCCCGGCAATATCGGCGGTGCGTGCGCCTGTGTCCAATGTAGCGGCTACTGCTTTTTCAATTGCCTGCGCTTCATTTTCCAGCCGCAAACTATAACGCAGCAGCAGGGCGGCGCTCATGATTGTTCCGGTGGGGTTAGCGACGCCCTTACCTGCAATATCCGGCGCCGAGCCATGAATCGGTTCATAGAGGCCATACGAACTTTCATTGAGTGAGGCCGAGGGCAGCATCCCCAATGACCCCGCCAAGACACTGGCTTGATCCGTTAAAATGTCGCCAAACATATTTTCGGTGACGACCACATCCCATTCACCGGGGCGGGTCATCAAGAGCATGGCAAATGAATCCACCAATTGATGCGACAGGCTGATTTCGGGGTAATCTTCCGCCACGACCTCTACCGTGCGCCGCCACAAACGGGATGAGGCCAGCACATTTGCTTTATCTACCGAGCAAACTCTCTTTTTGCGCAGGCGGGCCGCATCAAAGGCGACTTTCGCAGCACGGGCCACTTCATACGGCGCATAGACCATTGTGTCATAGGACGTATCGGTGGAATCCAGCACAATTTCACCCTGCCATTCCTTGCGCGGCCCAAAATAGAGGCCACCCGTCAGTTCACGGATGAACAAAATATCCACATCTTTGAGTAGTTCAGGCTTGAAGGGTGTGTATTGCAACAGCGCGGGCCATGCCTTGACCGGACGCAGATTGGCAAACAGGCCGAAATGTTTCCGCAGGCCCAAAATGCCTTCCTCGGGACGGGGTGCGCCGGGGGGAGTGCTGCCAGCGGGGCCACCCACCGCCCCCATCAAAATCGCGGCGCATTGTTC
Source organism: Chloroflexota bacterium (assembly GCA_024434115.1). Taxonomy (GTDB): domain Bacteria; phylum Chloroflexota; class Anaerolineae; order Aggregatilineales; family J027; genus CFX10. The sequence goes on along the minus strand of QMIT01000009.1, from coordinate 204,935 downwards.
AGCGGTTTTAAGGGTATCGGCGGGTAGAGGACTGCCCGTTTTGTTGATAGCGGCAATACCCAACAAGGCTTCGTGATAGGAAAATGAATGACCATATTTCGCGGCGACGGCCTCCAATACACGAACGGCGGCCTGTACCACCTCCGGCCCGATGCCATCACCGGGGAGTAAAGCGATTTTAGCTTGCATGAGTTTCTCCAAAAATTTAGTGAAGGGCAGCGCGTAAATCGGCTGCTAATTGATCCAACGTCGCACGCTCTGTAACCACATGACGGCGGCTGGCATGATTGTCATTTTCATGGCGCGGCAGCAAATGGAGATGGAAATGAAACACATCTTGATTCGCCACCCGACCATTTGATTGAAACACCGATAGGCCCTCGCATTGGGCCACTTCTCGAATGACCCGCGATAGCTTTACGGCAACCTGCATAATCACGGCGGCCTGCTCATCGGTCAGGTCATAAATCATCGGGGCATGGGCACGCGGCACCACCAATACTTTATAGGGATTGGCTTGCCGGATGTCCATAAAAGCCACGACCTGCTCATCTTCATACACAAAACTGCCAGCGGCTTCTTTGGCGATAATTTTACAAAAGATACAGTCGGTCATAGGTTATCCATCATGCGGTACAGAACACAGGCCATATTCAACTGAGTCCGCCAATGCCCGCCAGCTTGCCGCGATGATATTGGTGCTGGCCCCGACGGTACTCCACCGCTGATGTCCATTGCGCGTATCAATCAGTACACGGGTGGTTGCCCCCGTTGCCGAGCCGCTGTCCACAATACGCACCTTATAATCTACCAAATGGAATTCGGCTAGACGGGGATAGACGGGCAGCAGGGCTTTTCGCAAAGCACGATCCAGCGCATTGACCGGGCCATTACCATCGGCGACGGTATACAATTCTTCGCCTTCTACTGATAATTTAATGGTGGCCTCCGTGACCATACCACGCCCTCGCCGTTGCTCGACCAAAACCATATAGTCAATCAGGTCAAAGGGCGCTTTGTAATCCGGTTGGGCACGCCGCAGCATCATGGCTACTGACGCATCCGCCCCTTCAAACGCATACCCTTGATGCTCCAGATGTTTGATTTCATCCAACACCTTACGGGCGATATGGTCTTCCGCGTCCAGCTTAAACGCCTCGGCCAGCGCCAAAATGTTGCCCCGCCCCGATAAATCTGAGACAAGGAAACGCATTTCGTTACCGACCAGCGTCGGGTCAATGTGTTGATAACTGTCCACATGCCGCCGCATCGCCGCGACATGAATCCCCCCTTTATGCGCGAAGGCACTTTTGCCCACATAGGGACGATTGCCATAGGGGGTCTGATTGGCGATTTCGGCTACCGTGCGTGCCACATGTGTCAGACGGCGGATCTTGCCATCGGGCAAGGTCTCCAAGCCCATTTTGATTTCAAGGTCGGGGATGATGCTGCACAAATTGGCATTGCCACAGCGTTCGCCATAGCCATTGATTGTGCCTTGCACATGTACCGCCCCGGCCCTTACCGCCGCCAGAGAATTGGCAACACCGAGTTCCCCATCATTATGGGTATGGATGCCTAGCGGGACATTTGGCAGGACTTGGGCGACAAATTTGACGATTTCTTCCAATTCCCAATACATCGTGCCGCCGTTGGTATCACATAACACGACCAAATCCGCGCCGCCATCTACCGCCGCTTGCAAAGTATCCAACGAGTATTCGTTATCCAGTTTGAAGCCATCAAAAAAATGCTCGGCATCGTAGATAACCTCTTTGCCCTGCGTTTTAAGGTAAGCCAGACTTTCACGGATAATCCGCAGATTTTCTTCAGGGGTGGTACAGATGACTTCAGTGACGTGCAGCATGGAAGTTTTGCCCACGACGGTGACGACAGGGGTTTGGGCATCCAGCAAAGCGCGGATATTGGCATCGTCCGCCGGATCGCCCCCCACCCGACACGTCATGCCAAACGCGGCAACTTTGGCGTGATTCAATTTCACATCCCGTACCGCTTCAAAATAAGCCGCGTCTTTGGGATTGCTACCCGGCCAGCCGCCTTCGATATAGGCCACACCAAGATCATCCAAAATCTCGGTAATCTTCAGTTTGTCATCCACCGAAAGCGAAATCCCCTCGCCCTGTGTGCCGTCCCGCAGTGTCGTATCATATATATCAATGCGCGTCATAGATCGCGTCCTTTACGTATCTTGAAGAACCAACCAAGCATTTTCAAATTTTCCTGCTATCAAATCTTGATCACGCATCCAAAGATAAATAATTCCGCCATCCGCCCAACACATTCCTCCCTCAACCCCAAACTCGCCCGAATAGCCTTTTGTGGAATCAACTTGTAATAACATCCGCCATTCGTCAGTTCGGGTCAGAAGTTCCTTATTAGATTGAGGGTCGCCTTCATAGCCATGAATGCGCTTACCATCCCAAGCGTATTGGCACATTATCCGCATATCGGTTGGTTGAATCTCAGTTGGATGACCTAGCAACTGATGCGCGGGATTAGGTTCAATTTGGTCATATACCCGCTCTAAATGCTCAAACAACACATCCTCTGGATCCAATATTTCTACAGTGCCTACTAAATGCCGACGCAAATCAGAATGCCATGAGGGAATCGTGACATGTTGTTGAAATGTAACGGCATAAGGAGCAAAAATTTCCTTGTGCGATAGTTCTTGCGGGAAAGGTGAATGCCTCAATTCCGAGAAATCGCCATTACAATAGATGAATTTCCATCGGCCTTTATCGTCCAGTCCACCAGTTGGTGGAACACCTCGATTATCTCGGACATCACAGAAAAAATAGAGCATCCCTGAAGTTGGCAGCACCTTCTGGGCATCGTGCTGCGTTGCTTCTGCGAGATTTAGTTGGCAAATGAAGGACAGCGGCTCACCCACTTTCCAATAGGGCCACTGCTCATTCGGCGGTAAATCCGGCGCACCCCCTAATTTGGATGCCCCGACAGGAATCTCATGATCGTCCTGCTTGATTTCCCCAATGATCGCAATCGCATCTTTCATCAGGGGTTCAAGATCATCAACGATGTGCGAAAATCCTTCCGCTATAAATGCCTCGCGGATGCTCTCTCTTGTGGCGGTCATGGTTTTATACCTGTGCGGTTCTCACTCGCGCTGGGTGGCTGGCTTCAAATGCCTCGATTTCAGGCGTCTGCTTCATTAAATAGCCGAGTTCATCAATCCCTTCCAATAGGCACGTTTTGGAAAACGGATCAATCGGGAAGGAGGCTTTTTGTCCATTTGGCAAGGTCACGGTCTGGCTGGCGAGGTCAATATGCACTTCGGCTTCCGGGGCTTCTTCCGCCAAATCCAACAGGGCTTGGTGGGTTTCCGCGTCTACGACAATCGGCAGCAAGCCATTTTTCAGCGAGTTATTGCGGAAAATGTCGGCAAAATAGGTGCTGATGACAGCCTGAAAGCCATACGCCTTCAATGCCCAAGGCGCGTGTTCACGGGAAGAGCCGCAGCCAAAGTTATGCCCTGCCACCAAAATATGCCCGCTCTGATAACGCGGATTATTGAGTACAAAATCGGGGTCTTGCCGCCAATCGGTAAAGCAGCCCTCCGCCAGTGAATTTTTATCCGTCACCTTGAGGTAACGCGCCGGGATAATCTGGTCGGTATCAATATTTTCAATGGGTAGCGGCACCAAGCTGGCACTAAATGGTTTCAATGGTTCCATGTTATTTCAACTCTCCAATAGCCTCATCCTTTTGCGCCCCTCTCTCAAAGTTTTGGGAGAGGGGTTGGGGGTGAGGGCTTCTAATACGGTCTGCGATATTCAAATTGGGGCATTTCGCCCATGTCGTCGGTCAAAAAGGTCATCGTCGAAATGGAACAATGGGCAATGTAATTGGCAATCGGGTCAAGTTTGGGCAGTTCGGTGCGGGCCACCTTGACATCCACTGGCATCCCCATCGCCCACAACACCGTAAAGGCGATCACATCGCCATGCGAAACGGCCACCACATGCTGACCGGGATAGGCGCGGCGCGTGCGACGGATGAATTTTTGCGCTCGTGACCACACATGCAGCGGCTGTTCATAGGGCGGGTGGGATTCGCTGTACAGATCCCACTTCCGTGCATCCAAATCGGCATAGGTATGGCCTTCATACGGGGTGTGAACCTCGTTCAATAACGCCGTCGTCGTGACGTTTATCTTATGCGGCCCTGCGATGATTTTGGCGGTCTGTTGGGCACGTAGCAGCGGGCTAGAAAATATCTTGGCGATTTTTTCACCCTTGAGTAATTCGGCGGCGGCGCGTGCTTGATCCTTGCCCTCGTCGGCTAATCGAAAACGGGGCATCCGCTGATAAAAAATTTCCTGCGGGTTATGGACAAGTCCATGCCGCACCAATGAGATTTTTGTTTCCACTCGTGAATCCCTACGCCGATGTGACTTCAAAAGCGCGTTCGGCAACCATTGTACGCGGGTCGGTCACAACGCCATTGATAGCCGAAGCTACGGCGGTCAATGGACTGGCAAGGAAGGTTCGTCCCCCCCGCCCCTGACGTCCCTCAAAATTCCGATTGCTGGTGCTGACGGCGTATTGCCCCGGCTGCAATTGGTCGCCGTTCATGGCAATACACATGCTGCATCCGGCCTCACGCCATTCTGCCCCGGCTTCCACAAAGACTTTATGCAATCCTTCCGCCTCGGCCTGACGTTTAACGGTCTGTGACCCCGGTACAACCAAGACCCGCACACCTTCCGCCACACGATGCCCTTTAATCATCTGGGCCGCCAAGCGCAAATCACTGATACGGGAATTGGTGCAGGAGCCGATAAACACCACATCTACCTTATGCCCCAAGAGTGGCTGCCCCGGCTGCAAATCCATATAGGCCAATGCTTTGTCGAGGGCCATTTTCTGGCTATTGTCGCTGATGCGTTTGGGGTCGGGCACACGCTCCGTGATGGACATGCCCATGCCGGGATTGGTGCCATAGGTAATCATCGGGGCAAGGGTATTGGCGTCCAAAATCAACTGCTTGTCATAGGTCGCGCCTTCATCGGAGGGCAGGGTACGCCAATAGGCCACCGCTTTGTCCCAATCCGCGCCTTGTGGAGCATGAGGCCGACCCTGAATGTAATGAAAGGTCGTTTCGTCGGGGGCGATCAAACCAGCCCGCGCCCCACCCTCAATGCTCATATTGCAGATGGTCATGCGTGCTTCCATCGAAAGGCTCCGAATGGCGCTCCCGGTATATTCAAAGACGTGGCCTGTGCCGCCACCGATGCCGATGTTGGCAATCACCGCCAAAATAATATCTTTGGCCGTGACCCCCTCTTGCAATTGCCCATCTACGCGAATTTCATAGGTGCTCGGTTTGTTTTGGAGCAGGGTCTGGGTCGCCAAGACGTGCGCGACTTCGCTTGTGCCGATACCAAAGGCCAATGCTCCAAAAGCGCCGTGTGTGCTGGTGTGGCTGTCGCCGCAGACAATCGTCATACCCGGTTGGGTTAGGCCGAGTTCTGGCCCGATGATATGCACAATGCCCTGTTTTTCCGTGCCCAGTTCAAACACCGGAATCCCGTGTTCATGGCAATTGTCTACTAGCGTCTTTAACTGGGTGACAGCCATCGCATCCGTTACCGGAATCAGGCCATCCGCACCGCGTGGGGTCGTCGGGGTGCTGTGATCCATCGTAGCAATCGTCTGAAGGGGACGACGGGCCTTGATGCCACGCTGACGCAGTTCAGTAAACGCCTGCGGGGAGGTCACTTCATGGATGAGATGCAGGTCAACGTACAGCACCGCTGGTGAATTGGGAGGGTGGCTGACGACATGGGCATCCCAGATTTTTTCAAAGAGGGTCTTAGGCATCATGCAATTCCTTGTTGAGACTACCATCAATTCAATAATGACTTATCATCAAGGGGCGGGCGCTGATTACCCACCCCGATATTCAATCGCTTAGATTAATCGCCTGAAACACTCACCGCTGCCACCACTCCTTCGGCGGGAATATCTCCCGTGCCGAGGACGGCAATCATGCGGTTGAGCGCCGCCATATATGCTTTGGCGCTGGCAACAATAATGTCGGAATCCGCCCCGTATCCGCCAAATGTGCGAGCCTCAGGGTCGCCATTTTGGACGGGTGAAATGCGGACGGTTACTTCACCGAGGGCGTCAATTCCTTCGGTAACGCTGTGGACGCTGTATTCAATTAGCACATTTTTCAATTGGACAACCGCATCAATGGCCCGATAGCAGGCATCCACTGGCCCTGTCCCGACCCGTGCCTCGACCTTTTCTTCGCCGCCGGGGATTTGAATTTTGACCGTCGCGGTGGGCATTCCCATCGTACCGCACGAGACTTGCATATCCAGCAGCCTGAAGAATTCCTTCGGCCCTTGAAATTCATCAATCATCAGGGCTTCCAGATCGGCATCGGTTACATTTTTCTTGGCATCAGCGACGGCCTTAAATCGGGCAAAAATCTGATTCAGGGCATCCCCTTCAACCTCATACCCCAATTCCTTCAGGCGCACCTTGAGGGCGTGGCGTCCACTGTGTTTGCCCAATACCAACGAACTAGCATGGAGGCCAACCGATTGGGGGGTCATGATTTCATAGGTGCTTTTTTCTTTCAACACCCCGTCTTGGTGAATCCCGGCTTCATGGGCAAAAGCGTTCGCGCCGACAATCGCCTTATTCGGCTGGACAGGCATTCCGGTGTAATTGCTGACAAGGCGGCTGCTGCGGGTAATCTGGGTGGTATCAATGTTGGTACGCAGGCCATAAAATTGGGGACGGGTCGCCAACGCCATAACCACTTCTTCCAGCGACGTATTGCCTGCGCGTTCGCCAATGCCGTTGACGGTCACTTCGACTTGGCGTGCCCCACCCATGACCCCCGCCAGTGAATTAGCGGTAGCGAGGCCCAAGTCATTGTGGCAATGGACTGACCAAATCACCCCACTCCCCGGCCCGGCTCCCGGCGTTTCGGCAATCAGATTCGCAATCAATTCACCATATTCATCGGGTGTGACATAACCCACCGTGTCGGGGATATTGAGCGTAGTCGCCCCACATTCCACTGCGATAGCCAAAATCTGCACCAGAAATGCAGGGTCGGTGCGGCCTGCATCCATCGGACTAAATTCCACATCATCACACAGGGAACGGGCCAGTGTCACCATTTCGCGCACGGTGTCGAGGGCCTGCGCTTGCGTCATGCGGGTTTGATATTTCAGGTGAATATCGCTGACCCCCAGAAAGGTGTGAATACGGGGATGGGCCGCCTCACGCACAGCTTCATAACAGGCACGGATGTCTTTTTCCACCGCACGGGCCAAGCCACAAATCACCGGGCCATCTTCCGTACCGACCTCTTGGGCGATACGCCGTACCGCCTCAAAATCATCAGGGCTGGCGGCTGGAAACCCCGCCTCAATGATGTCTACCCCCATGCGGGACAACTGACGGGCGATTTCCAGTTTTTCAGCACTGGTCAGGCTGGCCCCCGGCGATTGTTCACCGTCGCGCAGGGTGGTATCAAAAATGCGTACTACACTATCATCCATAACTTTCGCGCTCATGATCGGGTGATCCTTTTTGACTGTTGATTAAGCGAATACATGCAAAGCCACTAAGCTCATAAAGGCCATCCTCTGCCATCGAGAACCACCCCCTTTCATCATCTCGTTATTGACGGATTATTCTTGTTTGATGGATTTCGGATTGATAAACGGCATCATGCCACGTAGTTCTTGACCCACCTGCTCAATCATGTGGTTATGTTCTTCCTTGCGGCGACCATTGAACCACGGACGACCATCTTTGTTCTCTTTTATCCAGCGTTGGGCAAACGTGCCATCTTGGATTTCATGCAGAATACCAGACATTTCTTCACGAATGGCGTCCGGCACAATGCGTTCGCCAGAGACATAGCCCCCATATTCAGCGGTATCGCTGACGCTGTACCACATATAGGACAGACCGCCTTGATAAATGAGGTCTACGATCAATTTCAGTTCATGCAGGCATTCAAAATAGGCGATTTCCGGTTGATAGCCCGCCTTTACTAATGTCTCAAAGCTGGCGCGGATGAGACCCGCAACCCCGCCGCACAACACCACCTGCTCCCCAAAGAGGTCGGTTTCGGTTTCTTCAGTGAAAGTGGTCTGGATAACTCCGGCCCGCGTACAACCAATCCCTCTGGCATAGGCCAACGCATTGGCGAGGGCTTCCCCGCTGGCATCTTGTTCAACCGCCACCAAACCGGGGGTGCCGCCGCCTTCGGTATAGACCTCCCGCACACGATGGCCGGGGGCTTTGGGCGCGACCATGCTGACATCCACACCCGCCGGGGGCTTGATTTGTCCATAGCGGATATTAAAGCCATGCGCGAACATCAAGGTATTGCCGGGTTGCAGATTCGGCTCGACTTCCTTGTGATAAACATCGGCCTGAAGGGTGTCGGGGGTGAGGATCATTACAACATCGCCCTGTTTAGCGGCTTCGGCGACACTGAGTACGGTCAAACCATCCGCTTGGGCTTTGGTGCGGCTTTTGCTGCTTTCATGCAGACCCACCACCACCTTGACTCCGCTATCTCGCAGATTGAGGGCATGGGCATGACCCTGACTGCCATAGCCAATAATTGCGACGGTTTTGCCTTCCAACCGTTTCAGATCGGCGTCTTTATCATAATAAATAGTTGCCATCTTGATTGCTTTCCTTATGTGATTGAGATAATAAATGCGTTATCTAGCTATTCGTCGTCATGTTCCGCCGACCCGCCGCCATTGACCGACGGGGCATAGGCCGCAAAACGGGTGGATTTATAGTCGCGCTGTTCCATTGTGCGAATGCCGCGTCCCATGCTGACCCGTCCGGTTCGCACCATCTCAACAATTTCAAATTGGTGGAGGGCTTCCACAAAACTTTCAACACTTTCCTCGGCCCCGGCCAACTCCACAATCGTCACTTCTGGGCCAATATCTACCAAGCGTGCCCCGCGTTCATAACAAAGGTCGGTGACGGCATTCCGAGCATAAGCATCGGGAGTTCTGACCTTAACCAGTGCCAAGTCGCGGTTAATGGTGGGGATATTGGTGACATCCTGTACTTCGATCACGTCAATCAGCTTGTACAGCATCATGACGACCTTTTTGCCATCCCCCGGTTCGGCTTCCATCACCACCGTGATACGCGAAATATCGGGGTTGTGGGTGCGGCCCACCGTCAAGCTGTCCATATTGAAGTTGCGGCGTCGGAACAGGCTGACCACGCGGTTTAACACACCGGGTTTATTTTCGACCAAACAGATTAGGGTATGTTTCATCTTTTCTTTCTCCTGATACCTCAGCGATCTCATAAATCCCCCTTCCCATCACCCCCGGCTCGGTTCTAGCTCTACCGTCAATCACCGGAGGTGTGGGTCGGTTAGGAGGAGCACTTCAGATAGCTGTGGGATTATTTTCAAAATCGGGCGATTCACTGGGCTTGGGGCGGCGGATCATGGCATGTAGGTCTGCCCCGGCGGGTACCATCGGGTACACAATATCGTTTTGGACGACCACAAATTCAATCAACGTCGGGCCATCAATGCTGCGTGCCCACTGTACAGCCTCTTCGATTTCCTCTTTGGTGCTGACCCGTCGTGCCGGAATATCATAGGCGGCAGCCAGCTTCACAAAGTCAGGATTTTTCAGTGGGGTGGATTGATAGCGCTCTTCATAGAAAAATTCCTGCCATTGGCGCACCATCCCCAAGAACGAATTGTTGATGATGGCGATGTTAATGTTGACATGCTCCTGCATCGCCGTGCCGAGTTCGGTCAGCGTCATTTGGAAACCGCCATCGCCGACAATTGCCCAAACTTCCTCATCGGGTCGGCCCAATTTCGCGCCAATCGCGGCGGGCATCCCAAAGCCCATAGTGCCCAAACCACCGCTCGTTAAAAGGCTGTGCGGGCGGGTGTGGGGATAATATTGGGCCTCCAACATTTGATGTTGACCCACATCGCTGACGGTGAGCGCTTTGCCTTCCGTGCAGCGGAACAATTCAGCAATGACCTGCGCCGCCCACAATTTACCATCGGGATGAGCCGCTAGTCGCAACAGAATATCACGTTCGCTGGTGTCTTCTTCCCAATCGCGGATTTGACCAATCCACTCTTGATGTTGCCCGGTCTGCAATTTGGGCAGTAGTTGGCGCAGTACCATTTTCAAATCACCAACGATGCCGACATCTACTTTGACATTTTTATTGATTTCACTGGGGTCAATTTCGACATGAATTTTCTTGGAGTCGGGTGAGTAGGTCTTGAGATTGCCCGTCACTCGGTCATCAAAACGCATCCCAAACGCCAGCAATAGGTCGGACTGTTGGATGGCCTGATTCGCCGCCGCAGTGCCGTGCATCCCCATCATGCCGACACACAGCGGATGGTTTTCTGGAAAACCGCCCTTGCCCAACAGGGTCAGCGCAACAGGTGTTTGCGTAATTTCAGCAAAACTACGGATCTCGTCCATTGCCCCCGACATCAACACGCCATGTCCCGCCAAGATCAGTGGGCGTTTGGCGCTATGAATCAAGTCCAACGCGGCTTCAATCTCTTTGGGGTGGGCTTTCCCCGGCACGTTATATCCGGGTAGACGCAGTTCACTTTCGGGATAGTGGAATTCAATCACTTTATTTTGAACATCTTTGGGGATGTCTACCAGTACCGGGCCGGGTCGCCCCGTCCGCGCGATATGGAAGGCCTCGCGGATGGTATAAGCAATATCTTCGGTGCGCGTCACCAGATAACTGTGCTTGGTGACAGGCAGCGTACAGCCTGTGACGTCGGTTTCTTGGAAGGCGTCCGTGCCAATTGCGCCTAATGGAACTTGCCCTGTAATCGCCACCAATGGGGACGAGTCCATCATGGCGTTGGCGAGACCCGTCACCAGATTAGTTGCGCCGGGGCCGCTGGTCGCCAGCATTACACCAACTTTACCCGTCGCGCGGGCATAGCCTTCGGCCATGTGAGTTCCGCCCTGTTCGTGTCGCGGCAAAACATGGCGAATCTGTGGATACTTGGTCAGCGCGTCATAGATTGGCAAAATCGCGCCGCCGGGATACCCAAATACGAGATCAACACCTTCACGTAATAAACATTCCCAAACAATTTCAGCACCAGTTAATTTCATTTTGCCTGCCTCCTCAAAACTTGTTATCCCACAAATCTAATCGTCGCCTGCTTCTGCAATGGGTTGTTGGACATAGGTCAGCCAACCGTGTACATCGGGTGAACGCCCCTCAACGGTAGCAAAAAACGCATCCTGTAAGGCTTTGGTGATTGGGCCGCGCTTGCCATTGCCCACCTGCAAGCCGTCTACACTGCGGATGGGTGTAATTTCAGCCGCCGTCCCAGTCATAAAGATTTCATCGGCGATATAGAGCATCTCGCGCACCAATGTTTCCTCACGCACGGGGATACCCAGATCAGCGGCGAGGGTTAGGGCGGTGTCGCGGGTGATGCCAGATAGAATGCTGGACGCAACAGGTGGGGTATAGATCGTGCCATTCATAATCAGAAACAGATTTTCGCCTGCCCCCTCGCTGAGATTACCATCCGCGTCGAGTGCAATGCCTTCGGTGTAACCATGTCGTTTGGCTTCCATTGCCACCTGTTGGTTATTAACGTATTGACCACCGACCTTTGCCATCGGGCTGGATGCGATGCGCCGCCAACTGGTGACAGCTACATCTACCCCATTTTCAATGCCGTCTGCCCCCAGATAGCGCCCCCATTCAATCGAGATAATCACCACTTCGACCTTTTGCCCTGCTGCATTCAGGCCAAATGATTCGCTGTCCCGGAAAGCCAATGGGCGGATATAGCAGGATTTTTGTTTGTTGCGGGCTACTAAGTCAACGCAGGCAACTTCGAGTTCGGCTTGGCTAAATTCGAGTTGATCGCCCATCCGCATGATCTTGGCGCTGTACATAAAACGGGCCATATGGTCGGTTAGGCGAAAGACCGCCGGGCCATTGTCGGTGGCATAGGTGCGGATGCCCTCAAATACACTGCTGCCATAGTGCAGGGCATGGGTGCTGACATGAACAGTGGCCTCATGCCAAGGAACCCAGTTTCCAGAAAACCATATCCATTCAGAAGCATTTTTTAGGGGCATGTCATTCCTCTTTAACACAAACCATTCAACGATTGGATTGCCTATTTTTTGCCGCCCCAGCACCCAACTTGCTCACCTCAACAAATTGGGTTACTGAGCCGACGGGTCAATAGCAAGTTTCTATCCTCGCTCGTCAAGATCATAAATATGGGATAAGGCTTCATGGGTGGGGGATTGGCTTTCATCTTCGCGGGGGGTGGTCTTGCTGCCATTGGGATTGGCATACGTGCCGTTCAGGTGCATGGGGTTGGTTTGATACGCATCCGTCCATGGACTGTAAGTTTGGCTTTGTGGAAAGCTCTGACTGGTAGCGGCTTGCTTGGGTGACATCTTGCATTACTCCTGAGTTCATTTCGCTGAATACTGGGTGACAAAAACGCCGCTTGGAGGGGTGGCTCCAAACGGCGTCTCGGTTTACTGTGTTAGGTGACTTTAGCTTTGCTCTGGCTTGAGTTGGCGCTGCGTCACTACCGGGCTGTCTGAAGCACATTTCTCCTCGCTCGTAAGGCTTACGACTACGAGGAGGCCGGTAATGAGGATAAGGCTAAGGATAGGCAGAGCAAAAAGTGCCATGATTTGTTCTGTTTTTATGGTTAGATTGTTGCGTGATTTAGCGTGCCATAAAGATATTCTTAATCTTTTCTTTCGTCAATAGGGGTCAGGTCATTTTGCACAATCGCCCATTTGCAGTTCTTTACTTAAATTTTGAATCAGAAGGGTACTTTTTATGGATTTAGATAACGTCTACTTTTTATGTACTTTCTTAATGAAAGACAATTTGGAACTTTGGTGAAAATTTTTCATCTAATTTTTGATAAGTGAGAGCCATTCTCCGAACAATTCTCTAACAATTCGACTTAGCCCACCTTACGCAATAAAAAAGGTGGCTTGTCGAGGGCCACCTTCTTAAAAGTCAAGCGATTTGAGGTTATTTAGCCGCCAAATACTTTACCGAAATCCGTTGCAGGCACAGCCGCCGAATCTGCTTCGGTGAGCATAGTATCCAGAATCGGATAGACATAATACAGCGGATAACCGCCTTGCAATTCTTGGTCGCCTAGTTTCATAAATTCTACATCGTCGCGGTTTGTCCCCACCAAAACATTAGGTGTCGAGTGAACTCCGACAGTATCCGACCATGCCAGATGGTCAGCAATGATGGTGGCAGTCACTTCATCGGCAAGACAAGCCTCAAATGCTTCTTGGTCTATATCCAGTTCGGAATCTTGAAGCATGGCCGCAAGGTTTTCTTCCGTATAGGCCGCTCGTCCGGCTTGATCTTCAGCATATTCAGCAAAGATGAGGCGGTGCATTGTCCAACCCACGCCCAATTTTGTCCCACAGATTTGATATTTCGCTGCTAGGGTAGAAGCCTCGCCACCGACAAAATCTAATACGGCCAGCGTAAATTGAGCTTTACCCGTAACCACATAATCTTGTACCAAGCGATCCATCACTGCCGAATAGTCATAGCAGTGGGGGCACGAGAAATCCATAAATTCGGCAATCCACAGGGGAGCTTCGGGATCACCAACGGTCATAAGGCCATTGGCTTCCAGATTAGCCTGCATCTGCTCATTGAGGGCCGCTTCGTCCAGATCGAGCGGAGTAATGACCGCGCTGGCGATAATTTCGTCCATGATCGGACTCCATGTATCCCATTCCTCAGTCGAGGCAATTTCACCAACCAAGACAATCTGGCCTTCAGGGTATGGAATCGCCACAAACCGACTGGTGCTGGACTCATTGATGCTTTCAAAGCCTACCCCCTCGATCCCACCAAAGGTAATATCGGTGAGGGTGGTGTTGTCCGCCGCCGTCAGTTCTTCCATAAATTCGCGGAAGGTTTTGGATGTATCATACGCCCCGGACTGTACCGCAATGTATGGCCCCTGCCCTGATTCATCGGTTGGGCCAGCAATCACAAATACAAAGGGCGCGTCAGTCAAAATCCCCTGCCAGCCTGCCGGATAGGTCATTTCAAGACCCCATTCATGCCACTTCCACACCCCACCCTCTGAGGTTTGGGCAGGGTCGCCAGCCGTACCACCAGCCTCATTGACCACTGGCTCAGTCACATCACTTGGCGTTTCAACAGGAGTCGTTGCTTCAGGTGAGGATTCTTCGATCACTTCAGAGGTCGCCGTCTCTGCCGTCTCTGCCGTCTCTGCCTTATCCGCCTGATCCTCTGTATCATCCTTGTCCGAATTGCTGCACGCCGCAAGCACCATCAACAGCAGCATCAACACTCCAATACCGCCCAACCTTGTAAATCTACGTAGTCGCATACCGTTCACTCCAACCTCCACCTTGAAAACCATCTATTGAGCCATCCCAAATGGGCCGTCATTACCCGCAATGATATTCTCTAGGGTCAAAGGGGCAACCTGTTCATTATACACGGTCAAATGCAACGCCCCATCAATCCAGACTCTGGCGGTGGGCCATACCTCAACCGCTGCGCCACCCCCCATCAGCAGGGCATTGTCCCCGTCCACTACCACGACCAACAACCACTGGACACCCTCAATTTCAACAAGTGTCAGGACTGCTGGCAGGCCATCCCCCCATTCAAATTCGGTCACTATTGGAAGGGGCTGTCCGGTGAAAACCTCCAAAATTTGGCGTGGGGCCGTGTCCGCAGTGGGGTCAATCCCAATGCCACTTGGCACAAGCAGTTGGGCACGGATAAACGGTGGGGCATCGGCTAAATCACCTTCCAAAACTGCCTCGGATTTAGCTTCATCCTCACTCACGACCACCACCTGCCCATTATCCGCCGCGTGCCAATTTTTGGGATAGTTGAAGGTGACAATACCGCCTGCAAATTCTAGGGTCGTCGTCTCCGCCAAAAACTGGATAGAAGCAATCATCGTCTTCAATTGGGGTTCAAATTCGGGCCATGCCTCGGTAGGAGCAGCAGCCACTATCACATGGGCTTGATTGATGACGGGGGACTTAAAGGCTGCTGCCCAAACGGTTTGGCCCGTTTCCGCGTCCTCAAATTCGACACTCACGGCATCCAGTCCACCGATGACCGTTGCTGTGGTCGTCTGATCGGGAAAAATAAGGCGCAGCAAGTCCACCGGAGCAATGGCGCTCGTTTGCGGATAGTGCAAAAAGGTAAGGGCAGGTGCGCCGGGGGCTTCCCCATCACTGGCCTTCTCGAATGCGTCGGCGGTACTCACCAACAGCGGATGGCCCTCATACTCGCCTTGCAGCCAGTTCGCCGGGTACTGCATAATTAACCCGGCCCCACGCCACGCAAAAGTTTTAGTACCAAGTGTGCCTTGAGCATAGGTCGTCTGGCCCATGCCTAAATGAAATATGAGGCTTAAAATCAATAAAAACCAGAGTTTTTTGCTCGACTGCATCCACAAATCCTCCCGAAATTGTTGAAGCTCTTCCAGTGTAACGTGAGTTTTAACAAATCGAAACCGATTTTTTTGCAAGCGGGCAGAATAGAATTCCAGAATATGTTATGCTTGGATCAATTGAGATGAATAGACTAGTTTGGAGGAGCCAGATGGAAAAACCACAACATGAGTTTTCTCTAGATTATGCCCACCGACGTGGCGTCTGGCTGGGGTCGGCCATCGTGTTGATAGCTTTAATTGCTGCGCTAATGGCTGGCAACAGTGCCCTCGCAGGGCCAAGCCAGCGCCAGACCGATAACATTCTAAGGATTGGCTACATCGGCCAACCCGACAGTGATTTAGCACGAGGGCTTGATCTTGCCATTCGTCAAATTAACGAAAGCGGCGGAACAACTGGCCCAGACAATACCAGCTACTTTTATCAATTGGTAGTCGCCGAAGTTCTGCCTGAAGAAACCGAAGCCATTCCTGAAGTCTTGCAGGCGCTCACCAACGCCGGGGTGGTTGCCATTTTTGGCCCGGATGACAACGGTCTGGCCCTGCCGAACGTCGAGGCGCTTTCCGCCGCCAGTGTTCCGGTGTTGACTGGTGCGACCAGCGAAACCCTCTATAATACCGACACCTCTAGCAACATTTTCCGTATTGTCGCCCCCGAAAGCACCTACAGTGACGCCCTTGCTTCATACCTAGTAGGAGTTTTGGAAGTCCAAGATGTGGTATTGGTGCAAACCGACATTGTGTGGACAGAAGCGACGGTCAGCTTAGGCAATGCCCTCGGACAACAGGGTGCCGAGATCGTAGCTACTATTCAAATGACCGACAACACCGACCTGCCCAATCAAATTCGTACTTTGCCCGAACTGAATGCTGACGCGGTCATTATGTACGGCCCGCCGCAGGACGCTTACACAGTTTTCACGCAATTACAGTCTAATAATTGGCAGGGGCGCTTTGTTTATCGCACAGGCCAACAAGCGGTACTGGAAGGCAACCTTTTTGACGATGAACGCGCCGCCGGAATTATTGGCGTGGATAGCTGGTCGTTCGGGGCGAATGATGCGCTCGGTAGCACCTTCACCATCCAATACATTACCCAATATGGCACGCTACCGGGGCCGCTATCCGTCGCTGCCTATGACAGCCTATTTGCACTGGATTCGGTGATACGAGTCTTTGGAACCGACGCGGCGGCTGTGCGGGCCGGATTATCTCAACTCGATATTGAACGCTTGGTGCGCGGCCCTGCCGACCCAGTGGTGACTGATTCACGTGACCTTTCGCAAACGGCCATCATTTATGAACTGACAGGCAGTGGCGGGGTTCAGGCGGTTGCCGCCTACGACAATGGGGAACTGCGCGAAGATTCTGGTTTTGGGGCAGTCATTGAAGGGGCGACCCCCGATGAAGAAATTCCGCCACAGGCCACTGCGACCCTACTGCCAACCGCGACGACTGCGGCAGGAACCTCAACCCCCAGTGTTGTGACGGCTACCGTTACCGAAGCGACCTTAAATGTCCGCAGTGGGCCGGGGACCAATTACAGCATTATTGGACAACTGCGCCGCAATGATCAAGTACCCGTTTTGGGTCGCAATGCCGATTTCACATGGCTGGTCATTCAATTTCGCGGAACGGTAGCGTGGGTAACAGCCCAATATGTCACCATTTTTGACCCCGGTAATCTACAATTGGCCCTCCCGATTATCGCCGCACCAGCCACCCCCACCCCGTCCGCGACTACTGTGCAGGCCGAACCCGATCTTATCATCACCAACGTAACGCTGGCCCCCAGTTCACCTATCCCGACCAATGTGTTGTTCTCAGCCACTATCACCATCAAGAATCAAGGTGGATCGGCAGCGGGTACTTTCGCGGTGGCAACCACCTTCCTACCGGGCAACATCTATTCGGCACAGAATCTGCCCGCTGGACTTGGGGCTGGACAAATCACCACAGTAGTATTGTCTACAACCTTTGGCGCGACAGGCAATGTAAACAATCTTGGCATCGTCGCCGATTTGAACAACGAGGTAGCTGAAGGGGCAGTCGGTGAAACCAACAATATCTTCAATATCTCCTATAAAGTAGATCGGGCGGTACAAACCGAACAAGTACGCAATTATGCCGCCGCCGCCAACGATGATCTTTCTGGCAATGGGACACAAGACATCAGTTGGGACGGCACAAATCTCACCGCCATCAACGGGGCCTTGATTGGGCTGTTTTCATCGGATAATTATGCAACTGCTCATTATGATGGGGCAGTAGCTACTGCCACCAGTACCGTCTTCGCCAATCCACCCGCCGGGGCAACCATTGCATTCCGTTCCGATGATGGACGTTATGGCGTCATTCGCATTGACGGACGCAGCGGCACTCAAATTAACTTTACCTACCGTATCTATATCCCGTAAAAATGGGCGATTGGGATGGGTCTACGCGGCTCATCCCAGTTTTTGATTAAATAATATTTTTGGGGAAGGGTCGCGTGCCAGAAATTCTCGAAGAACGCTATCAAGAAAATGGCTTCGAACTGGTGATCTATCGTCAGCGTCAGCCTGACCCCTATCGCACTTGCCAAAAATGCGGACGCAAGCTGTTTCATGTCGCCAGTGTTTTTGACGAGTGGGGTGAGGCGCAGTCCGCAACCACCCTCTATCACTATTGCAAACATTGCAAAACAATTGAGCAGCATGTGACCCGCCAGCAGCCCTCTGGCAGCAGTGTTCAACAAACCGTGATAAGCCGTCCCCCATATACTCTGTTGGTTGAATTATTGGCAACCGCCCGTCATCAAACAGGCCGCAACGTGACCGTGCTCACCATTAACCGTCATTGGTGGTCAGCATGGCGCTACCGACTGGTCATGGGAACTTTGTTGGGGCCAGATGCGCCGCGTGTACGACCATTAGGGATTCCGGGCAAATCTAGCAATACCCTTGTTGACCAAGAAGTGCTTAGTGTTACCCCCATCCCGCGCTATAACCCACAGCAGGTGGATCATAACCCCTTTAAATCGCGTCGGGTCAAACGCCCTGATGAAATATCAGAAAATGCACAGACAACAAGTGAAACATCGGATGATTTGAGTGAGTCAAATTCCGCCGAAGAGGAAATGTAGGGGATTTGGATAGGGCAGGCAATGTTTCACCTGCCCTTACAAGGCCGGGCCGTTTACTGGATGTCTACTTTGACCTTCGTCTCGCCGGGGCCTTCGGCTTCGCCTTCCGCCGATTTTTGACTGCGCTGACGCTGCATCATCTGGTCAATATCAGCTTTGGCGGCGTCAAATAGCGATTTGAAGGAATCCATAAACGACTGACTGGCCTTGCGGGTATGCTCACGAAAATCAGGCGGCAGGAGCGATTCAATCGCCTTGCCAAATTCCTCAAAAGCCAAGCGTTGGTGATGCAAAAACGCCTTCATAGGGTCTTCAGGGTTTTCCTGATTTTGGCGCACATCTTCTTGTTGGGTCTGATCGGTCATCTTCCCTCACTCCTCACACGAAGCTAAATCATATTGACGATACATAAACCTCATGGGCGCATTGCTGCGCTTCTATACCTCAATACGTAGACTCTGTTCAGAAAGTTGCGGGCATCAATCAATATCCTTTGGTGCGATCTACGACATTTAACAAAGGCCGCTTTTCAATATACCGCCGCAAATTTTCCTCAAAGACACGCACGGCTTTTTCGTCATAGGTTGCGGTGTTGCCGGAAATGTGCGGGCTGATGATAAAATTTGGCGCTTTCCAAAGGGGGCTTTCAGCAGATAAGGGTTCTTCAGCAAAAACATCAAAGGCCGCCCCTGCAATACGTCCCTCTTGTAAAGCTGCCAATAGCGCTGCCTCATCCACGACCCCGCCGCGCCCCACATTAACCAAGAAGGCCGTCGGTTTCATAGCATTGATGACGTGCTCATCCACACTACCACGTGTCGCCTCGGTCAATGGTAACGTAATTACGACAAAATCACAGTCTTTGACCATAAAAGCAGCGGCTTGTGGTGGATAGAGGCGATCAAACAATTCGCCCTGTGGATCACCTGTTCCCTCTAGTGTATAACCCTCATCGGCTGTTTGACGCACATTAAATTTGGTCGCCAACACCTCAGCCCCAAACGCCTTACACAGACGCGCCACCTCACGACCCAAACTGCCATATCCCAAAATCCCCACCGTCGAATTGCGCAATTCCTGTGGCAAAAATATACTGTAGCGCTTCTCTGACCATTCGGCTTTGGCTTGATACTTCAACATCGTTGGGATACGATGCCCCAACGCCAAAATCATCCCCAGCACATACTCCCCCATGTTTGTTGCATGGATACCACTGGTGGTCGTCAATACAACATCGGGATTGGCCTCAAAAAATGGTTGAAGCAGCAGCGCATCCACCCCTGCTGAATGGCTCTGAATCCACTTCAGACGGGTTTCGGTTTTTGGGGTAGGCAGTGCCCCGGTGGTATACAAAATATCGGCGTCTTTCCAAAGTTTGGCGGGCACTTCTGACCCCTGTTTCGCCGGATGGATATGCAGCCGAATTTGCGGCGATATATTTTGCAAAGGTTCGAGCAATGTGTCCGATACTTTGTGCGTAATCAATACATGCAGTGGTTCAATCATGATCTATCTACCCTAAAAGGTGCGCTTCTTCAGCGCAGGCGCGATTTGCGGAAAAATAAAGAATAGACCCCTACACCAATCAGCAAAACCTGCCCCACCAAAAACACAGGTAGCAGTTTTTGTACATCAAACCCGGCCTTATCCTGCCTTCGAGCCAGTTTAGCGGATGGTCGAGGAGGGGCTTCGTCGGGCGGTACACTTATGATAACCTGTGTCGCCGATGGCAGCATTGCCACCACTTGGGCCGTTGGTAAATGGATCCCAGTCGCTGTAGCTGGTGGCACGGTATCCGTTGGGGAGGGTGTCCATGTAAATGTCGGTGTCCATGTAATGGTCGGAGTGGCTGTGGGTATCGTGGGGGATGGGGTGAAGGTTCGGGTCGGTGGGCGTGCCGTCGGAGGGGGTGCAGCCGGAGCAACAGGCGCGGCGGGTGCTTCTCCCCCACTGTTGTTGACGGGTACAGGGGCGGGCGGCGCGGTTACATCTCGCCGATAGCCGATCACCAATGCATAATAGGTTCCATTATCCCCTTTTGCGGCCCCAATCCCGATTTCGTTGTTCCGAGAATTGGTCAAGGTTGCGTAATGCACACCGGAATTTACCCAAAAGGCCCACGCATCCGTCGCTTGGGCCATCAGACCGCCATAGATGTTTTCGGCAATCATCGTTCCGCCATAACCATTCGCTGCTGCTCGACTGGTCGGGGTTGATCCGTTGGACTGGGTATGGCTGATATGCCCCGTCGCCGCCATATATTCGCTCTGTTGTTGGGCAGCAGCAGCTAATTGATCGTTCCACACGTAGGCATGTAACCCTAATCCACCGCGCAAATTATTGACTTGGCCGAATAACCACTGCGGGTCAGAGCCTTGCGCAGCAGCCGGGGAGTATAAAAATGCCAAGATGAGCGATGTAATAAGCAGCAGCGTCCTATGGATTCGCATTTGTTTGGGAGAGGCCACAGCCGAAATCAAATGTTTACAACACCTCCATGCCCCCGCATGAAATCTCAAGGGAGAGATTGTACCAAAATTAAACCCGAAATGCCTGTCTATGAGCGAAGTTTGCACTCTTTACTTTCTTTGACGAAAATAGGATGGCAAGGTAAACTTATTTTGGGTGCTTTCCATTAGCTTATTGCGTGGTGGTAGCCTTTTCCGGTAAGGGCCGGAAAATATTCGTATAAACAAGGTGGTATAGCAAAATCAATGGGTATTGATAAAAACAACCAGCCGTCACAAGAAGTCCCTCCGACTCCTAACCATTCCGAGAACGACGAGGCACGCAATAGTTTCTTGGAACTGCTGGAGGAGTCTTCCTATGACTATAAGCCTCCGCGTCGTGGGGAAATCCGCAATGCCATCATCATGCAGATTGACCGCAATGAAATTATCGTGGATTTAGGGGCGAAACAAGATGGTATCGTCACCTCCCAAGATATGGAGCGGCTTGATCCGTCTTTCCGTAGCTCTTTGAAAGTCGGACAAGAAGTTCCAGTTTATGTTCTGCAAACTCGTGACAGTGACGGCAACCTCATTGTAAGCATCAATATGGGCCTCCAACAATACGATTGGGAAAAGGCCTCCGAATTGATGAAGACCGAAGAAGTCGTTAATGTCGAAGTTGTCGGTCACAATCGCGGAGGCGTTTTGGTGCGTTGGAATCGGTTGGAAGGTTTCATTCCCTCTTCCCATATGGTCACTGTCTCGCCCGGGTTACAATCCACTGACCGCCGCGATGCCCTAGATGGACTAAAAGATACGCGCCAAACATTGACTGTCAAAGTTATTGAAGTTAATCCAGACCGCCGCCGTTTAATTTTTTCTGAGCGAGAAGCCCAACGCGAGGCCCGTGCCCAACAAAAAGCCAAACTGCTGTCCGAACTCAAAGAGGGCGACGAAGTGGACGGCACTGTGACAGGTCTGCGCGATTTTGGTGCGTTTGTCAATCTGGGTGGGGCCGATGGTCTTATCCACGTCTCCGAACTCGCATGGCATCGGGTAGATCATCCGCGCGATGTACTCAATGTCGGCGATGTCATCAAAGTCTACATCCTCAGCCTTGACCGCGACACCAACCGTATTGCTCTTAGTCGCAAGCGCCTGCTCAAAGACCCTTGGGCCAATGCCATCGAAACCTATCACGAAGGCCAGTTGGTCGAAGGTACTATCACCAATGTCGTAGATTTCGGCGCGTTCATTGCCCTAGATGACGGTCTTGAAGGCCTCCTGCACCTCAGCGAAATGGGTGATGGCGCACTCAAAGAACCCTATAGTTATGTCAAAAAGGGTGATCGTTTACAGTTACGCATCAGCCGCCTAGAACCAGAACGCCGCCGGGTTGGATTCACGCAGCGTTGGGGTACGGAACAAAATCCAGCGGGTGAGGAAGATGCGCTCGAACAACCTATCGAACCTAGCGAGCCTGTCGAACCACTCGAAACTCCCGAAAGCCCTGAAGAAAACGATGAACCAGCGGCGGAATAAACCAGCCGCACTAAAATATTTAGATTTTTTGCGAGCGCCGACAGAAAATTTCGCCTCAATTGGTTAAAATCAGGTTTGACAGGTGGGGAATCGCGGATTAAAATCCTGCCAGTCAAATTTGAAAGGGGCGCGTTTCGGCGCGAGTTAAGTTCTGTTGTTTTTAATTCTTTTCTGTTCAACACCGTTTCATCGCGGTTTCTTGAATTGTAATTCTGACAAAAGAACGGCTCTAGTTGGTTAGTCCCCACCGACAAGATGCCGTTTTTTAGGCTTGTTCATACCCAGAACAGGTTTTTGATAACGTTCGTATAAGTAGGGACGTGTATGGAGAAATCTCCCACAATGGGAAATAAGTTCGACAATGAGATAATGGATTTTGCGGCACTGCTTGAAGAGTCCTTTAAAAAGGGCTTGCCAGAACGGGGTGATATTGTTTCTGGCACAGTGTTGTCGGTTGACCAGCATGGCATGTTGGTTGACATCGGCATGAAAAATGATGGATTTGTCTCCCGACAGGATATTGATCGCCTTCAGCGCGAATCAGATTTCAATGTCGGCCAGGAAGTCATGGTCATGATTACCCGTATGGAAGACCAAGACGGGAATCTGCTGGTCTCCGTCTCACAGGCGATGCAAGCCGAAGACTGGACGAATGCCCAAAAGATTATGGACAGCGGCGATGTCTGGAACGGCCATGTCGCTGAAGCCAACCGGGGTGGCATTATTGTTCCCTTTGGGAATCTGCGTGGTTTTGTACCCGCCAGCCATGTCATGGATTTGCCGCGTGGCCTTTCGGAAGATGACCGCAAAGACTATATGCAAAAACTGGTCAGTCAGCCGATCATGGTCAAAATTATCGAAGTCAACCGCAAACGCCGCCGTTTGGTCTTTAGCCAGCGCGAAGCCATGCGTGAACAACGGACGGCCCACAAAGACAAACTGCTCACCGAACTCAAAGAAGGTGCAATTTGTGAGGGTGTCGTCTCTGGTCTGCGCGATTTCGGCGCGTTTGTTGATCTCGGCGGGGCTGACGGCCTGATTCACATTAGCGAACTGGCATGGCATCGTGTTCGTCACCCACGAGAAGTGGTACAGGTCGGTGATAAGGTGCGCGTGTATGTCCTGAATCTCGACCAAGAGGGTAAACGTATCGGCCTCTCGCTCAAGCGTCTACAACCCAATCCTTGGGCGCAAATTGAAGAACTGTATCATATCGGGCAGTTGGTTTTGGGTGAAGTCAGTCGTGTCGCGCAATTCGGCGCATTCGTCCGCCTTGAACCCGGCATCGAAGCCCTGCTCCACAGCAGCCAGATCGCCAGCCCACCCCCCACCAATGTCGAACATCTCATTTCTAGCGGTCAAAAACTTCTTCTGCGTATCATCAGCATGGAATCTGATCGCCAACGCCTCGGCCTAAGCTTCAAGGAAGTGACCGAGAGTGAACGCATCAATTGGGCCAACGAACATGATATGGATCCCGCCAGCATCGGGCTACGACCCGGCGCACTTGCGAATGCCCAATATGCCGAAACTGAATCTGGCGAATCCACCTACGATACGCTAGAATCCGAAACCGAAAATCTGGAAGATGCCGCCCCTGTTGGTGCGTAATCCCCATAATGTAAATTTCAGCAGGTTAGAAGAGCATAGACTCTTTTGCCTGCTGTTTGCCTGAATAGCCCTTGATGAAGGGGGGTGAAGCAGTATGTCGCAAGTTGACCTCCGTCCGGGAGAATCGCAGGAAGCACTGCTGAAGCGATTCCGCAAACAAATCGCCAAAGATGGGGTCTTGAGCACCGTCCGCCGCAAGCGCTGGTATGTGTCCAAGAGCGAACTCCGTCGCATCCAAAAGAAGAAGGCCGTCCGTCGTGCCCGCCGCAAGCAACGCAAGATTAATGGCATCTGATTGACCCCTTCCTAAACGGGACATCAACAGCGCAGTCTTAAAAATATTTTTTAGGGCTGCGCTTTTTAGGCTATTTTGTGGGCTAAACCCATTGACCCAACCGATTAACTAGATGTATGATAGCAATGTACGCATATTTATCCGCTTCATGGAGAGGCTATGGCGAAAAAAGAAAAAGCTACTAAAGAAGGATCTAAAATTCTCGTGGAAGGCACAGTCGTTGAAGCGCTGCCCAACACCCAATTTATGGTCGAACTCGAAAACGGCCACAAAGTATTGGCCTATCTTGCAGGCCGGATGCGCAAACACTATATTCGTATTTTGCTGGGAGATCGTGTCCGACTCGAACTCAGCGAATATGACCTCAATCGTGGCCGCATCACCTATCGCCTGCGTGACAACAACGACTCAGTTTCGGACGAAGCCGCCTTCTAATTACCTCGCGTTGTCTCACAAAGTCTCATCAGTGTCGTATCACCCGTATGGTATATGAGACTCTGCTTGTGACCAACCCGACCAATTGAATACTTGGAAAGGATGTGCAGTATATAGAAATTTTCTGTATCACTGCATTTTATGTTTGCCCTGTTATAATACCGTGTTGTTTGAAAAAACGGATTTAAGGATAAGATATGGCGGACAAAGTAACCCCAAAAGCTGAGAAACACGAAACTAAAAGCGAGAATCCTGCTGCCCCGCCAAACCCCAATGCTTCGGAGCACATGCTAGAAATCATTACATTTGCCTCCCTTGACGTAGTAGGTACGGAAAACTTCCTGCGGTATGGCCCGACTGGGCCGCTACGCTATGTCAAAGGGATTCCCGAAGGCCACAACAGCCCCCAAAATCTCCATGCCAGCTTTGAAATTAAATCGGCGTGGGAAAATACGACGGCTGTGACGCATCAAATTACCTTTTGGCGTACCCACCATGCCCCAGAGGAAAAAACGGTTTGGGCGAGTAATGATCGCGCCCTTCATACCCAAATGATGTGGGTGTGGGACTTCTATCGTATGCTGAGTTACTTTCAGATGCGCATCGAACGTCCCATTGCACCCGCGCAGGCTGAGGGTGAATGGGCTACCCTGATTAACGAACTCAATGCGATTAAGGACGAAGGCTTGCTTATTTTGCGGGTCAATTCCAAATCGGGTGAAATCTTGCAGCGCCACAGTCTGACTTCGCCCAAACAAATCACCATTACGGACGCCGTACCCACTAAAAAGGCTTAATTCTGGCCTACGCAAAGGACAACTTTTATGACTGACCAGATGCCAGTGATTAATATCAAGAAAATTCTGATTGCCAATCGGGGGGAGATTGCGATCCGCATTATTCGCGCCTGCCGTGAACTGGGAATTCAGACTGTCGCAGTTTATTCGGACGTGGATCGGGAATCACTGCATGTGCGCCACGCCGATGAAGCCTATCATATTGGGCCACCAGCCCCACGCGAAAGTTACTTAGCGATTGAAAAGCTGATTGATGTCGCCAAACGTGCCAAAGTAGACGCCGTTCACCCCGGTTATGGTTTTTTGAGCGAACGTGCCCCTTTTGCACAGGCTGTAATGGACGAAGGATTGGTCTGGATTGGCCCACCTCCTTCGGCGATTAATGCGATGGGAGATAAAGAAGCAGCCCGCGAACGCATGAAAGCTGCTGGTGTCCCTGTCATTCCCGGCACCGAACCCGGCCTCTCTGACGAAGAATTGATGAACGCTGCCCACCATATCATTGGTTATCCCTTGCTACTCAAAGCGGCAGCGGGTGGGGGTGGCAAAGGGATGCGGATTGTCCGCAGCCAAGAGGAACTCCCCTCCGCATTGGAATCAGCCCGCCGCGAAGCCCTCAGTGCCTTTGGTGATGGCCGGGTATATGTCGAACGCCTTGTCGAAAATGCCCGCCATATTGAAATTCAGGTATTGGCCGATCATTTTGGCAACGTGATCCACCTCTGTGAACGCGAATGCAGCATCCAGCGCCGCCACCAAAAATTGGTGGAAGAAGCCCCCAGCGTCTTCGTGGATGACGAATTACGCGCGGCAATGGGACACATGGGGGTACAGGCCGCCCAAGCCGTTGGCTATGTGGGTGCAGGCACGATTGAATGCCTCGTGGACAAAGACCGCAATTATTATTTCATGGAAATGAACACCCGCATTCAAGTTGAACACCCCGTTACCGAACTCATTACCGGGGTAGACTTGATTAAGGAACAAATCCGTATTGCACGCGGACGCAAACTCGGCTTGACGCAAGAGGAAGTCAAAATCAATGGTCATGCCATCGAATGCCGGATCAACGCCGAAGACCCCTATAACAACTTCATGCCCTCCGCTGGCCGAATCTCAACCTATATGGCCCCCAGCGGCCCCGGTGTGCGGGTGGACAGCGGCATCTATGAGGGTTATGAAGTCACGCCGTACTATGATTCGATGTTGGCAAAATTGATTTGTTGGGGTGAATCGCGTGGTGCGGCTTTGTTACGAATGCGCCGTGCATTGGACGAATACAAAATTATGGGGCTAAAAACCAATATCCCCTTCCATCAAACCCTGCTCGATAGCCAACGCTTTTTGGCGGGCCGATTCGACACCAAATTTGTTGAGGATCAGTTTGTCATGCAGGAAGAATCTACTACCCTCCGCCCCGACGTTGCGGCGATTTTGGCAGCGTTGGTTGAACATGCCAATCGGCAGCAGGCCGCCCAAATAGTCAAACGCAATGCCCGTGATGCCTCCAACTGGAAATGGATTTCGCGCTACGAAGGAATACGTGGTTAACAACAAAGGCGGGTATCAAATGCCCGCTTTTTTATTGCTACCCCCCAATCTGGCTCATCACACGGGTAAGGGGAATGATATTATTATCGAGGTCGTGGCCCCACGGCTTGTGCCAGATACCGTCCAAAATCATCTGTTTGAGGTCTTCTAAGGTGGCCCCCTGACGCAAAGGCGTCAGCAAATCTACCTCTTTGTCGCGCAGCAGACACAACCGCAGCACCCCATCTGCCGTCAACCGCGCCCGGTTACAACTGGCACAGAAGGGTTCGGTCACACTGCTAATCAAGCCAATCGTGCCACGCGCACCCGGTAATCTATAAAGTCGCGCTTCGCCATCCAATTTACCATTATCCACCAGTTCCAACGGGCCGAGCGCATCCTCAATCCGCTGGCGGATTTCAACATCCGTTACAATTTGCTGTTGGGCAAACTCGGCAACATCGGCAAACGGCATCATTTCAATAAAACGGAACTGCCAATCATGCTCTATCGTGAGTTCGGCCAGTGAGGGAATATCGTCGTCATTAAACCCTCGTACTACCACCGCGTTCAGCTTCAATGGGGTTAGGCCAGCTTCCTCGGATGCGAGAATCCCATTCCACACATCCTCCAATTTTCCCCAGCGTGTGATGCGGTGAAATTTGTCGGGGTCAAGGGTATCTACACTGATATTGACCCGATCCAAACCTGCTTCTTTGAGGGGTTGGGCCAAACGGGAAAGCAGCACGCCGTTGGTCGTCATCCCAATTTGCTGGACGCCATCCATCTGCCGCAATTCTCGCACAATATCCACAATGTTGGCGCGAATGGTAGGTTCACCCCCGGTCAAGCGATATTTGCTGAAACCTAGGTCGGCAAACAAACGCAGTAGCAAAATCACCTCGTCATCCTGCATCAATTCGGCGCTGGGCCGGAAAACAATATCCTCCGGCATACAATATACACAACGCAGATTGCACTTGTCGGTGAGCGAGACACGCAGATATTGGATATTGCGTCCAAAGCGATCTAGGGGCATGTTCTTGTTCCATCCACAGGAAAAAAGGCTATCTATTGGACTACATTATCAATCAAAAATTACAGGCGAGTTACAAATTTGGAATTTTTCTAATGTTTATTTGCATAATTCAATGATACCCAAGTTTTTTGTCCAAAACAAGTAAAAGCAACCCGCCTACTGAGTTATAAAATCTACCCGCCTTCAAACAAACCAAATTCTAACTTTCAGCGCAGGACGATTGTTTATCTGGCAAGTCCAATGAAGTTGATTTTTTCCATATAACTGGCCCTTATCTGAAAATTTTAAGGTTGACGTTAAAGCGCCTTAACCATAACCTTTTTCGCATTTACAAACCAAATTTTACCTCGCACTAGTACCCAAGTCCTGTTTCTGGAACAGGTGTGCATGTGATAGAGTAGTGGTCAATCAAAACACCATATACAGTGTTTATAAAAGTGGCAACCACCATATATGGGGGTACGTGACCCTCGAGACATGGCGGAGTGTGATATTTTTTCCATTTTTTAGGTCAGATGTCGTTAGAAAAAATTCAGAATCATTAAACCGAGTAGGATATATGCGCTGTCCATATTGTGGGGTTATCAATCAAAGTCGAGTGCTGGATACTGGCCCAGACCAACGCGGGGGAATTCGCCGCCGCCGTGAATGTGAGGTCTGTGGCAAACGGTTTAGCACACTCGAACGCGCCATCATCCAGACCCCCCTACTCATCAAAGGCAATGGGGATCGTGAAGAATTTGACCGCGAAAAACTGCTGCGCGGGATTCGCATTGCCACTGCCAAGCGCCCCATCTCCGCCACTGAAATTGATAAGATGGTGGATCACATTGAACAAAATCTTCAGCAGATGGGTCGTGCCGAAGTGTCCAGCCGGGTGGTTGGAGATATGGTTATTGAAGGCTTAAAAGCGCTCGATCTGATTGCCTACCTACGTTATGCCATTGTCTATCTCGGTTTAGACAACCTCGAAAGTGTGCAGCGGGAGATTGACCACATGCTGGCCGGGGGTCAGCCTTCCAAGAAGGGCAACAAAACCCCCTAAGCGCACCAACCGAAGTCCTTTACGAACACGGGGTGGTGCGAAAAAACCGACATGACCCCGTGTTTTTGTCTATAAGCATCTTAATGGATCACTTAATTGACTACCCCTATTAATCATAGTAGTCATGCAAAACGAAGGAGATGAAACGTTATGGGTTCAACGAGCCTCACCAAAACTGACCCACATGAATTTGTCAAAACCCCGCTGCCCGAAGATTTAGCCAAACGCGACATCGGTCTAACTGAAAATGCCCGGACTGTTCTCAAAAAACGGTATCTGCGGCGTGGTCCGGATGGAAAACCTGTCGAAACCGTCGAAGAAATGTTTTGGCGCGTCGCCTATAACGTCGCCCTTGCGGAAAAGACGCTCGGCGGAGATGAAGCCCAAGTAGAAAAATGGGCACGCAAATTTTATGACTTATTGACCGGATTACAATTTTTCCCCAATAGCCCTACTTTCACTGGGGCGGGCACGCCGTTGGGTCAACTCGCCGCGTGTTTCGTTCTCAAAATTGATGACGATATGGGCCGCACAGGGTCGGGGATTTTTGAAACACTCCGCCACGCTGCCTTGATTCAACAGACAGGCGGAGGTAATGGCTTCTCGTTCAGCCGCCTCCGTCCCAAAGGCTCGATTGTCAAAACCTCAAACGGAACGGCAACTGGCCCGATTGGATTTTTGCGTGTCTATGACCAAGCCTTCGGGGAGATCGCGCAGGGCGGATGTTTGACGCCTGACACCCTTGTATTTACTGAGAAGGGTCTGCTGCGACTGGACGAAATTGTGCGCCACGATGAAAAAGGCTGGCTGCCCCACGAACTCCGCGTGAGTACCGATGAAGGCCCACGCATGTCCTATCAGGGTTATAACAACGGCGTCGCACCCGTCCTCCGCATCAAAACCGAAGAGGGTTTGCGTCTGACAGGGACGTATAATCATAAACTCAAGGTCATGACCGCCGATGGCCCTGCGTGGAAACGATTTGATGAAATCCAACCCGGCGATGCTATTCTCGTCAAATTGGGCCAGCATCAGGGTCAAATCCAATCCCTGCTGCACCCCACACGCTCACATGGCAACCAAGTGATACCCCAATTTCCTGCCATTTTGGATGAAGAACTAGCCTTTTTCTTGGGCTATCTGGTGGGGGATGGTTTTGTGGCAGCAGGTGAACAAGATCATCGCATCGGGGTAACGGTAGCTCACACCAATTATCTTATGACCGAGATGCCAGCCCTGATGCACCGCTTGTTTGGCGATGACATTCACATCCATACCCAGCAAAAAGCAAATGACGCCTCCGTTACTTTTGTGATTGATAATCGAGCCATCAAAGATTTCATGCTGATGAACGGCTTTGGTAAAGCTCGCAGCACCCAAGTCTCAGTACCGCGTCTCATCCGCCAAAGTCCATCGGAAATTGTCGGGGCATTTTTGCGTGGATTATTTGAGGCTGATGGTGCAATCTCACATGGCTATCCACATCTATTAAGCACATCAAGAACACTAATTCACGAAGTATCCACTTTGCTCATTGGGCTTGGCTGCCCTGTTCGCATCCGCCAAATGCCAATGACTGAAACCCATTATGGTACTAATCCGGTTTTGAGTCTGCGAATTCACTCCTTCATCGGCCTACAAAACTGGCAGGCCATAATTGGCTGCGATGAACGTTCCCGCTTTGCCGTATGCTACGATCTTCAACCCGACCTCAGCCGTGAAGTCAGCTATGTACTGCCTCAAGCCAATTATTGGATTGAGCCTGTCCTTGAAGCTACCCGCAAGCCACAGATTGATGGACGTGGGCGCGGCATGGGCCAGAATTTCCGGGCTACTTCGCCCACCCTGCGTAAACAACTCCTGCGGTACACACGCGGGGATCGCCAATTGACTCTTTCCGGTTATACCCGTCTCAGCGAAATGTATAGTGAATTCAGCGAGAATGCCCGTCCCGTGAATGATTTATGGTTTGTGACAGTCAGTGAAATCGAAGACGCAGGTGAGGCCCTAACACTAGACATTGAAGTCGAAGAAAACCACACCTATATTGCCAACGGTCTCATCAGTCATAACAGCCGTCGTGGGGCGAATATGGCGGTGTTGAAAGTCAACCACCCCGATATTCGAGATTTTATCAAATGCAAATCTACTGAGGGCAATATTGCCAATTTTAATATTAGCATCGGTATTACGGACGAATTTATGTCCGCCGTTGAATCCGGTAGCACCTTCGACCTAGTCAATCCCGTAGACGGCAAGGTTTGGGAAACGGTAGATGCACGTGAACTCTTCAAGATGATTGTCGAATACGCCCACCATAACGGCGAACCGGGTGTGTTATTTTTGGATGCCGCCAACCGCGAAAATCCCGTCCCCCATCTGTACGAATTGGAAAGCACCAACCCCTGTGTTACGGGAGATACATTAATTTATACATCCGACGGCATCCATCGTGCTGAAGAGCTTTTTGACGATGAAAGAAGTGTTGATGTAGTTGTAGATGGTCGTTTTGGCATGGAAAATGTCATCATGCCAGCGACAAGGGTTTTTATGACGGGCACAAAGCAAGTCTATCGCCTCCAGACCAAAGAGGGTTATTATCTGCGTGCAACTGCCGATCATCGGGTTATGACCCCGCAAGGCTGGATAGAACTTCAGAATTTGAATCCCGGAGACAAGATTCATATTCTCAACCGTAAGGGTGGTTTCGGGACATCAGGGTCGCTGGAAGTTGGGCGTGTCTTGGGTTGGTTGGTTGGTGATGGAACAATCAACAAAGTCCGTGCTGTGCTGTCGTTCTTTGGTGAAGAAAAACGCGAACTTGCCCCATTGTTTGCTGGCTATGTTGACGAAATGGTAATGCCCTTTACCACTAGACCCCGTACCTACATCGTTGGTGTCACTGAAATTGACGAGCGCGATGAAGGACGTGTGCAATCCGAGCGATTACGGATAATCGCAGATGAACACGGATTGGTCGAAAACAAACACCGCGTTCCAGAGACGGTATTTAAGGGTTCGGAGGACATGCAGCGTGGCTTCCTGCAAGCGTTATTTACTGCCGATGGTAGTTTCCAAAATGGCGGCGACAAAGGCATTAGTGTCCGACTAGCTGCAAATGAGATGGGCTTGCTAGAAGGAGTTCAACAATTACTTCTGAACTTCGGTATTGCCAGCAAAATCTATCGGAATCGTCGAGACGCAGGTTATCGTGCTATGCCAAATGGCAAAGGCGGCTTACAAGAATATTGGTGCGAAGCACAGCACGAACTGGTCATTTCTAAACAGAATATCGTTCGTTTCGCGGATGAAATTGGTTTCTTGGTAGATTACAAACAAGAACAGCTATTCAACGCTCTAATTCAAACGAAACGCGGTCCATATTCCGAACACTTCACCGCCACCATCGAATCCATTACCGAAGATGGCATTGAAGATGTATTCGATCTGACCGAATGTGTAACACATTCTTTTATTAGTAATGGTATAGTAGTTCATAACTGTGGTGAACAATTTTTGGGGCCATTTGAAAACTGCTGTCTAGGGTCGGTGAACCTAAGTCAACACATTACGAACGACGGTCAAGTGGACTGGGCAAAACTAGCTGAATCGGTGGCGACCTCGACCCGTTTCTTGGACGACGTAGTGACCGCCAACGCCTATGTACCTGCCATTCCCCAATTGCGCGAAGCCGCCGAAAATGTTCGCCGCATCGGATTGGGCATCATGGGCTTGGGCGATATGATGTACCACCTCGGCATCCGCTACGGCTCGATTGAAGGCCAAGAATTCGCCAGTCAGGTCATGGAATTTGTGCGCTATCACGCCATGCAGACCAGCATCGAACTCGCCAAAGAGCGCGGGCCATTCCTCGCTATTGAAGGCAGTCGCTATGATCCCCATGATCTCAAATGGACAGCCCCCAAACCCATCGTCGAACACAAATCGGATTGGGGACGGCCTACGGTGGATTGGAAGAAAATTGAAAAGGGCCTCAAGAAATATGGCATCCGCAATGGCGCAACCCTGACAGTGGCTCCGACGGGTACTATTGCTACGGTTGCTGGCTGCGAGGCCTATGGTTGCGAACCCGTTTTTGCCCTCGCCTACCTGCGTTATGTCAATGAAAACGCGGGCAACACCGATGCCAAAATCACTCTGCAATACACTAGCCCCCTGTTTGAAAACGCGCTGCGTCAAGCTGGACTCGATCAAGCGACCATTGATAAAATCGTGGCGCAGGTCAACGAAACAGGGTCGTGCCAAAATATCCCCGAAGTGCCCGAAAACATCCGCCGCGTGTTTGTGACCGCTGGTGACATCACCGCCGAAGAACACATTCGGATGCAGGCTGCACTTCAAGCCCATACTGATAATGCCATTTCGAAAACCGTGAATTTTCCGGCAGGCACGACGGAAGAAGAAGTCGCCACGGCCTATCTGCTCGGTTGGAAACTGGGTTGCAAGGGCTTGACCGTTTATGTCACGGGTAGCCGCGAGGTGGTCGTTTTGGAAACCGCCGAAACCAAGAAAAAGAAGGAAGGCGGTCAGAGCGAAACACCTATCGCCACAACTGCCACCACAGTCGCACCGCAGCCCCTCCCATTGTTTAATGAGGACAAGAAGCCGCGCCCCAGCAACCTAGAAGGCAAAACCTATCGGATGCCAACCCCGGCTGGCACCAGCTACATCACCATCAATGAAAACGGCGAGGGGCATGGTCAGCCATTCGAGGTCTTTATTCACACCTCCAAAGCAGGATCGGAAATTGCTGCCGTCTCAGAAGCGATAGGACGCCTCGTTTCGCTGGTTTTGCGACTGGCCTCGCCTGTTAGCCCACGTAACCGTGTCAAACAAATTGTGCGCCAATTAGGGGGCATCGGCGGTGGACGGCAGTTAGGCATTGGCCCCAACAAAGTCATCAGCCTGCCCGACGCGGTATCCCAAGTCTTGCAGCAGTATCTCGATGACACCTCTGAGGCCGACAAGCTGCCCCAAATTCCACGCAAGGCCACCCAACAAATGGCCCTCCTGCCAGCGGAAAATGGCAACGGTACAGTGGCGGAAGAAAAGTCGCATATGGAGTATATGCACATCGGCGACATCTGCCCTGAATGCGGCACATCCACCCTGATGCGCGAAGAGGGCTGCTTGCACTGCTACACCTGCGGGTATAGTGAGTGCTAAAAATCCAATTCTGAAAGAGGGAGGTACATAAAAGTGCCTCCTCTCCAAATATCAATGAAAAGGCAAAAGGCATATGAACAAACTCAGGCTGAAATGGAGGAATATCAATTATAGTGAGCGGTTGCGTTGGAAAATCTTGTTATTCCTCGTAAGTTTCGGATTGGGAATTTCTGCCTTTAGCCTCTTATCAGGCGAAAATATATCGGCATTTGGATTAAATCTCGGGACTGAGCTAATTGGTGCTGTGATAACATACTGGCTATTAGCTCAAATTCTTGAGCGTTCGGAGCAAAGACAAAAAGAAATCGAGGCAGAGAAAACACTCAAAGAAAATCTTATCCTTCAATTGAAAAGCCAGCTTCATGAAGATGTAATCCGCGCAGTCGAACAACTACGAAGGAAGGGTTGGCTTGAGGATGGCACATTAAGGCAATGCATCCTCCCAAATGCAATGCTTGAAAATGCGTACCTAATGAAGGCAGATTTACAAGGCACGGTTTTAGAAGGTGCGAATCTGCACAACGCCAAACTCCAAAACGCCAATCTAGGTGAAGCCTATCTAGTTAACACAAAGCTAAATGGGACTGATTTACGAGGAGCAAATTTAAAAACCGCAGACTTGCGTAATGCAGACTTGCATGGCGCCATACTTGAGGGTGTTCAATTTGATATAACTACTACTCTGCCGGACGGGCGCAAGTGGTCGCCTGATATTGATATGACAGATTTTATAATCTACAAAGCTCAAGTTATTCCCAATCCATTCTTTCGTTGAAATTCTTTTCACGCCAATCCTTGAAATTGCCCCGCCCCGAATTTCCATGCGATAATGACTTAAATATCATGGTTATATTAACGTCAGCATGACCCTGCTTTAAAAAACTCCTGAAAGCGAGGATTGATTCATGACGAAACGCCTAGCCAGCCTGACCGGGGTAGGACTCCTTGTAGCGGCTTTACTCTACGCCACCGTCCCCACTATCGCCCCCACCCCACCGACCACCTATGCCCAAAATGCGGCCTGTGACCCACTCGTCCAAGAAGCGCTGCAAAAAGTCGCCAACACCTGCCTTAATTTGGGGCGCAATGAAATCTGCTACGGCTACCAAAATATCAGCGCCATTCTGCGTGATCCCTCCCTCACTTTTGAATCCGAGGGGGATATTATCGGGGTGGATCAAGTCGAAACGCTCATCACCCGCCCGATTGACCCCAACACAGGCGAATGGGGCATTGCTATGATGCGCCTCCAAGCCGACCTGCCGGATGACAGCGACGGCTATGTGACGGTCTTGGTTTTTGGCGGGACTGAAATCAACAATCAAGTGCAGTTGGCCTCCAATAACGCCGCCTGCCAAGCCACCAACAACACCAGCGATAATCTGAATATTCGGTCTGGCCCCGGCACCAATTTCCCCGGCGTGGATATTTTCGACTCCGGCACGACCCTGCCAGTAGATGGTCGTAACGACGCGGGCGATTGGCTGCATACTCCGAGGGGATGGATTAGCGCTGGTCTTGTCACCACCACTTGTGATGCCGGTCAGTTAGCCCTTGTCAGCAATTCCGGCCCAATGAACGCCCCCATGCAATCTTTTACCCTGCGCATGGATGAAGAGGCCGCCTGTCAATCCATCCCAACGGGCATGATGGTACAAACCGAATCGGGCCAAACCGCGACGGTCATGGTCAATAATGTTCAGCTTCAAATCGGCAGCACGGCCCAAATTCACACCAATGGGCCAAATGGTAATCTGGTAGTCCGCAACATTCAGGGCAATGTCGTGGTGACGTCGGGCGGCAAGACGGTTGAAGTAGAAGATGGCGAAGAAACTAGCATCCCGTTTGAAGATGGCGAACCCACCGAACCCGATGATCCTTATGAATCCGAAGATGAGTCGCTGGACGAAGATTTATTTTATTTTGACGGCCTCATGGATACCAGTGAATGGGATTTCTTTGACCTGCTCGACTGCACCGAGGAGTTTGATGATGGGTGTATAGATGCCGCTCTTTATACCTGCGAAAATGAGTGGGATGAGTCGTGCGGAGACTACTACGGCGAAATCAGCGACCTCTGCACAGGCGACGACTCCGACTTTTGCTTAGATTGGGAAGAATCATTCAGCGGCGATAGTGATTTTGATGGTCTGCCCGACGATATGGACACCTGCCCCGAGGAATTTGGCTTTGGCGAGGATGGTTGTCCAACGGGTGAGGAATTTGGCAGCGAGGGCGAAACTCCTGATGATGAGGGCAGCACCGACACCGAGGACACGGACAACAGCGATAATGGCAGTGATGACACCGATGTGGACGATACAGGGGCTGACGACACGAACGACGATGGAACAGGTGACGAAACTGGCGATGAGGGAGATGAGATTGACAGCGATGGTGATGGTTTGACCGATGATGCGGATGCCTGCCCCTCAGAGTTTGGTACCAGCGCCGATGGATGTCCTGAATAAATCATAATTTTCAGCGCTGAAAAGGCGGCCTATCAAAAATGGGTCGCCTTTTTTGTTTGAAAACTGGACAAGGCCCTGTATAATTAAATCACGATTTGATTATTTTTTATAGAGAAAGAAATTTTCGTGGCACGTAAACCTGCGGAACAGTCCGTTAATCGGCTGGATATTTTGTTGGCAGCCGCCAATGTCTTCCGGCGTAAAGGCTATCACGGCGCCAAGATGTCCGACATCGCCGCCGAGGTAGATTTAACAGCGGGCAGTCTCTATCACCATTTCCCTGATGGCAAGCAGCAGATTTTGATCGAGGTATTAAACGAAGGCCTTGACCAAATCACCGCCGAAGTTCAAGCCGTCGTGGATGACAACACCCTGATGCCCGATGAAAAACTGCGAAAGGTCATCTACGCCAATATTTTGGGTCTGGCCCAGAACACCTCTGTCGCAGCGGCGCTGGTCTTTGAAACCCGCACCATCTTGGAAAACCCCGAAGCCCGCAAAGCCTATCTCAAACGCCGCGATAGCTTTGAGCAGCTTTACACCCAAGTCATTCAAGAAGGCATAGACGCCGGGATATTTCGCCAAGTGGATGTGCCAATCTTTACCAAAACCATTCTCGGCGCACACAACTGGGTCGGGGTGTGGTATCGAGAAGGAGGGCGTTTGACCGGGGAACAGATCGCTGATGAAATGTCGAATACCTTTATCGCTGCCCTTAGCCCTGCTCAAGTACCCGAAGCCAAAAATTAATTACGGTGAGCGACAGGCTGACCCAATTTTGATTTTTTGAATTACCTATCAATCGGAGTTTAGGAAGAAATGATGCTGGATTTTACCCCTACCGAAGAACAACAAATGCTGGTGGATGCTATCAATCGTTATGCCGAAAACGATTTGCACGCCAACGCCCACGAAATGGATGAACACAGCGATATTCCCGATGCCGTCTTACAAAAAGGCTGGGAAATCGGCCTGCTCCCCGCCAGTATCCCCGAATCATTGGGTGGTTTTGGTGATTATAGTGCCGTAACCAACGCCCTCGCCCTTGAAGAATTGGCCTATGGCGACCTTGCTACTGCCCTAAAATTGATGACCCCTGCTCTGTTGGCCTATCCAGTCTTATTCAGTGGCACAGATGACCAGAAGGCCCGCTTCCTGCCCATGTTTGGTGAACCCGCCCCCTATCCCGCCACCGCCGCATTGATTGAACCGGGAATTGGATTCGATCCTTATGCACTGCGTACCACTGCCACCCGTAACGGCGACCATATTGTGTTAAATGGTGCAAAAGCCTACGTCCCCAACGCCGCCGACGCCGAATGGATACTGGTGTATGCCAAAGACAGCGAAACGGGTCAGACCAACGGCTTCATTGTTGAGAAAGCCAATGCGGAGGGCATGGTGATTGGCGAACGCGAAAAACTAATGGGCATTCGCGGCCTGCCGACCTATGCTGTGCAGTTCAATAATGTGCGTGTGCCTGCCGAATTGGAATTGGGTGGACAGAATGGGACACAATTTGAAAATCTGCTCAATCATATGAATATCGGCCTCGCAGCGATGGCAACAGGTGTTATGCGGGCCAGCTATGAATATGCCAAGAATTATGCCAAAGAGCGTGTCCAGTTTGGCAAGCCGATTGCGACCAAACAGGCCGTCGCGTTTATGCTGGCGGAATGTGCGATTGAGGTAGACAGCACCCGCCTCATGGTCTGGGAAGCGGCATGGCAGGCCGACAGCGGTAAACCAGTCAATGAAGTTACCCAAGCCGCCTATCTTGCCCGTGAGTATGCCAATAAAGCCTCCATTTTTGTCACCGACAGCGGTGTGCAGGTTTTGGGTGGGCATGGCTTCATCCGAGAACATCCCGTCGAACGTTATCTGCGTAATGCGCGGGGTATCCCGATGTTCACCGGATTGGCGATTGCGTAATCAAGTTGTGCGTGACCGTCCAATTGCGGCGGGGGGTTGCGGTTTGACCACCCCTTTCGGCTTGGCGGGTTTCGCGGCAGGCATTACGTGAGATTGCAGCGCGGTTGCTTTGATTGGTTTGGCTGCTGCGGCTTTAACAGATGCTTTAGCAGCAGGTTTCGACGAGACCGACTTAACCGTCTTGGAGGTTTTGGAAGCACTCGTTTTGGCGACCACCGGCGTAGTACGGGTCGCAACCTTAGCGGTGGAAGTCGTCTTAGCTGGCGTTTTGGTGATTACTTTAGCCGTTGGTGATTTAGCTGGCGTCTTGGCAGGTGCTTTAACGGTGGTTTTGGCGATGGGTTCAATGGAAAGAATCTGATGGGAATCTTCAAGCAGATAAACAGCAAAATACCCGTCCGACAATTCTTCGTACATCCCTCTTTCGACAGGCAAATGTCGCCCTGCCACACTGATGATGTATTGAATGCTGCCGTTCGCCAAAGGATGTTTAATCAATGGCCCCGCCAATTTATGCACCTGTTTATCACGGATGGTTTTCAAATGTTCGCGGTGCAGGGCTACCAACCCCCCCACAATCGCCAGCATGACCAGCAGCACGGGCAGGGCAATCTTCAAATCCAGCGTCAACAGTGCCCCGCTTGCCAGAATCACGGGAATACCAAGCAGCGTTTTCAATTCATAGACCGATTGCTGCTGCAACTCTTTGATCTGCGCGGCAGAAAGTCGGCCTTTGCGGTTGGCATTCAAATCCGTTTCGGTAAAACCCAAAAGTGTTTGAAGTTTGCGCTGCGAAGTCGCCATGCCTTTAATCCTATATCACCCATAGAACATTTGTACTAAATTATAACTAATTTATCAATACGATGCAAGCGAGAATCTTGGAGGAGAAATCCCATGCCCATAAGTTTTGAAATTCCCGAAAATATCGTCCAGCAGCAGCAGATGACCCATTTTGTGGCCGAGACGGTCATGCGCCCCCATTCGCGGGAACTGGATGAAAACGAACATGCCCGCCCCACCGAATTTGTCAGCATGATTTGGCCCGTCCTGCGTGACCAGCAAGCCCATTCGCTCCAAAAAATGCTGGCGAAAGCCCAAAATGGCGGCTCTGAGGGCGGTGAGAAAAAAGAGAAACGCGGCCCGCGTTATGAATATTTGCGATTGATGTCACTGGTGGAAGAGCTGTCGTGGGGGGATGTCGGCGTCTATCTCTGCCTCCCCAGTCCCCAACTGGCAGGCAGCGCGATTGAGGCTGTTGGTACAATTGAACAGAAAGAACGTCTGTTGCGTCGTTTTGGCGAAGGCGATCAACCTGTGTGGGGTGCGATGGCAATGACCGAACCCGGCGCAGGCTCCGATACCAGCGCCATTCAGACCGTCGCCACCCTTGACCCCGATACCAACGAATGGATTTTGAACGGCGAGAAGATTTTCTGCACCAGCGGCGGCTTGGCTCTTGAAGAATCCAATGGCCTTGTCATCGTGTGGGCAACCGTTGACCGTAGCGCAGGGCGGGCGGGAATGAAGCCGTTTGTCGTTGAGGCTGGTACTCCCGGTGTCAGTGTCACCAAAGAAGAAATCAAACACGGCATCCGCGCCAGCAACACCGTCTCCATCGTATTTAATGATGCCCGTATCCCCTATAACAACCTATTGGGCAGTGCCGAAGTCCAACAGAAAGACAGCAAAGAAGGCTTCAAGGGCGCGATGGCAACCTTTGATGGCTCACGCCCATTAGTCGCCGCCAGCGCATTAGGGGTAGGTCGGGCCGCCCTCGAATTGGTCAAAGAGAAATTAGCCGAGGCGGGTATCGAAATCCCCTACGATCTGCCCTATCACAAACTGACTGCTGTGCAGCGTGATGTCCTAGAAATGGAAGCCCAACTCAAGGCTGCCAAACTGCTGACCCTTCGCGCCATAGCCATGCTCGATCACGGGCAATATAACAGCTTACAGGCCAGCATGTGCAAGGTCAAAGCGGGCAAGGCCGTCACATGGCTCACCCAAAAAGCCGTTGAGATTCTAGGCCAGATGGGATACAGCCGCGATTGGCTGGTCGAAAAATGGATGCGCGACGGCAAAATCAACGATATTTACGAGGGCACAGGCCAAATTAACCTCTTGATTGTGGCCCGTCGTATTCTCGATTACAGTTCCCGCGAACTGCAATAAGTCCCAAATTGAAAGCGGGGCGGGTCGTCAAGCTCGCCCTTTTTCCCCTCTCTCATGCCTTTGTGCAACAATTCACGGGCCAATCCTTGCCAGCCGTTCACCCTTTCGCTACAATTTGGCCCTGATAAAGTACCCATTTGCAATTTGCTGGTTGATGAGGAGTCGTTTGAGCAACCATGAAACAACCATCCCCCCGCGCCGTTCTCGGCTATGGACTGTGGGCTGTGTCCTTTACGCTGGCCCTGATTATTTCACTTGGCATTGTATACGTCTGGCTGGGAACTGATATTGCGACCTACAGCGTCAAATATTTTCTGCTGACCGTCATCCCGCTGGGTTTCTTAATTTTGATTCCGCTGGATTGGCTGTTGGGAACAAAAATTCTGCCTGACTAATGGTATCGGGCGGTGGTCATCGCCCCGCCCTTCATGTTTGACCTAAAAAATCTTAGGATACTTAAATGCGCCGCACCCCATTCATTCTGCTTTTGTTAATTGGCATTACCCTATTTGTCTCCGCCTGTGGTGGCCCAAAATCGCAGGCCAAAGAATTCTCCAAACGAATGCCTGCACGAGTGGGGTTATTTACCCTCGACGAAGACAAGACCATCGAACTTTCGGCGGA
The DNA here is from genome assembly GCA_024434115.1 of Chloroflexota bacterium. Classification (GTDB taxonomy): domain Bacteria; phylum Chloroflexota; class Anaerolineae; order Aggregatilineales; family J027; genus CFX10. Next base: position 163,135 of record QMIT01000009.1, on the reverse strand, counting down.
ATCCGTCGGCAGCACCGGACACGTCACCCTGACCTATGAGGCCCGCAATTTGGCTGAGGTCTATATTGTGATTGATGTCTATGGGACGGCATCAGCGGCGGATGTCGCGGTGAATCGGCGTCAACGGGATGTGCGGTTGATGGGAGCGGTTTTTGAAACAGATCGTCAGCCACGTTTTAAAGAATACCCCGCTGCCCAAATCTCAAACCTACCTAATGGGCGGATTGCGATTTTCCAAAACGACCAAGTGGTGATTGAGGTGCAGTACATTCCCGCCGAGGTGGGGGGCACCATTGCCGATACCAATTGGCTGCCTTTCTTGGAAGCCGTGAGGAATACAGGGGAAAGCCTCCGCTAGTGAAAATCACTGATACTCCATTTGGCATTACCGACTGGAACAACATTGAACCCACTGAACATCCCGGCGTCACTGGCAAGGCGATATGGCGCACCCAATACTTTGGCGATATTCGTGTGCGGATGGTGGAATATACCCCCGGCTATGCGGCTGACCACTGGTGCGAAAAAGGACATATTCTCTTGTGTCTTGAGGGACGCTTGGAGACGGAACTGGCGGATGGTCGCCTATTTATCCTCGTCCCCGGTATTAGCTATCAAGTCGCCGATCACGCCGAACCCCATCGCTCTTCCACCAAGATTGGTGCTAAATTGTTTATCGTGGATTAGCCCTCACAATCTACACACGCGGCGAACGTCCGGTCAATCGTGTGAATGCCTGATACCCCATCCAACGAAAAGGTTCTGGTGGAATCGGTGAGAACTTGGCTTGATAAAAGGGCTGCTTTCGCCACTGCTGATCATCACCCGAATAAATATCGGTCAAGACCTGCCCCGCCAAATTTGCCAACGTCACCCCATGCCCCGAATAGCCCAGCGCATAAAACACATTGCGATGTTCACCCCGCACCCCCATCGAACAATTACGCCGCAGGGTAATCGCCAGTGTGCCCGTCCAACGATAGGCAATTTTGAGAGTAGCGCTGTTGGGGAAGTATTCGCGTATGGTTTCCTGCATCTTGGCAAAAGCCGAATCGGGTGTGCCGGGGTAGGCCGTCCGATTTTTGAACAAATAACTGTAGGACTGGTTACTGCCCCCACCAAAAATCACATGTCCGTCGCGGGTCATGGTGGAATACGAAATCCGGTCAAGGTCATCCGAATACCCTGCCACCTCGCGCCATCCCAATGCCTCGCGCTGCTCCGGGGTAAGAGGTTCAGTAGCGAACACATGTGAATGCAGCGGAAAAATGGCCTCGCGGAAATAACCCAATTTGCCCGTATAGCCGTTCGTCGCCAAAACAATCGCCCCGGTTTGTATCTCTCCTTCAGGCGTCGTCAGGGTAAGGGTTGATCCCTCACGAATTTTCAAAACGGGCGTATGTTCATAAATTTCGACCCCTTGCTCCACCAAAATCGGACGCAGGCTGCGAATCAACTGTGCCCCATTCAATTGTCCTGTGCCGGGGTCAAACCACGCGCCATAGACCCCCTGCATATTCAGCTTGGCGGCCAGTGTTTGGCGGTCATAAAATTCACCGGGAATGCCAATTGAGTTCAGCCACTCAATTTCGGCGTGTTTTTTCTCGGCCCGTTCCGCGCTGGTATACACCGTGACCGTGCCATCCTGCCGATAATCCACCGCTAGGTTGTGGCGCTGGATGATTTCGTCAATCAGGTCAATCCCCCCGCTGGTCGCCTCATACACCCGGCGCAGCATTTCAGGGTCATCCGTCTCCACGCCATTGACCCAATTCAGCATCATGCCGCCGTTGCGCCCGCTCGCCCCATTTGCCAGCGCCTTCGCTTCAAGCAGCACGACCCGTTTTTCGGGATAACGTCGGCTGAAATGATAGGCCGTCGAAACACCCGTAAACCCACCGCCGATAATCGCCAAATCCGCCTTGATGGATTTTCGCAGTGGCTCACCTGCAACATAATCCGGTGTTTGGGCCGCCCAATACGAAATATTGTCATCTACTTCCAATTTTTCGGGAAAAATCTTCGCTGCGATGGGCCATGTGGTTGAGGCCACCGCCGCCGACCCCAGCAGCATTGACCCGTTGATGTGCTGTCGCAAATGGGTAAGCCGACCTGCCATAAAAATAGTTTCCTCTCCGAAAAGTGATTTTTTTCCACTCTTGACTTCAAGTGCGCTTGAAGCCTTAGGCTATGGTTATAACATCAGTTTAAGGAGATCACCATGCAAGAAACTGTATTCGCCTGCAACATGAACGCCATTAGTCCCCAACAACGTCCGGCGCATCAGCAGCTTGCCGAGCAGTTGTTTACATCTAAGGGTGCCGTCTATGAAATATCCAATGGCTATCGTTTTGAATTTTCAGCCGAGTGGCTTGTCCCGCTGGCGCAGTTTGTCTCATTGGAGCGCCTGTGTTGCCCATTCTTCGATTTCGCCATTCAGGTCAACGCGAATTCGGACACGCTTTCCCTTCAATTGACGGGAACTGATGGTGTCAAGGCGTTTATTCGGGCGGAGTTTGGTGAACTGCTGAATTAAAACAAAAGGCGAGTGGTTGACTCGCCTGTTTTTGTTGACTAGAAACCCAGAACACCGAAAATGAGCCATGCCACCAGCAGCGCGAGAGCCGTATTAAATACTGTCGCCCCCATAAACACACCCACCGGACGCCAGCCCATTTCTTTGATACTGGATACATGGAAATCGAGGCCAATTGCCACAAATGCCAGCGCAAAAATCCACTTATTGGCGCTGTTGAGTTCCTTCACAATCTCTGGCGAAAACGCATCGGCAGAGACCAAAATAGACACCAGCACAAAGCCGATTACGAATTTGGGGAAACGCTGCCAGATCATGCTGACACTGGGTTTCTGAGCGCCCTCTTTGTTCTTTTCCACCACCGTCGCAAAATAGAGGGCCAGCGCAAACGCCACAAACCCGATCATGACGTTTTGGCCTAGTTTGACAATCGCGGCAACTTCCTGCGCTTCATCGCTGAAAATCGTCCCTGCCCCTACCACAGCAGCAGTCGTGTCAATATTGCCACCAAACCACGCGCCTGCGACATCATCGGGCAGACCAATCGCGTGAGCAATGGGCGGCATCAAGACCATCATCGGCAGCGCGACGATAATCACCAGCGCCGTGACATAGGTCACTTCTTCTTTGCGGGCCAAAACCGAACCCGCCGCCGCAATCGCCGCCGACACGCCGCAAATCGAGACCGCCGAGGCCATCACAGCGCGGAGGGTGGGGTTCAGTTTTAATTTGCCGCCGAGCCACCAGCTAAACAGGAACACTGAGGCGACCATAATCAAGGCTTGAATCAAGCCGCCTGTGCCCGTTGTTACCAAGTCATCAAGGCTGATACGTGCCCCCAAAATGACCAACCCGACTTTCAAAAATAGCTCGGTGCGGATGGCGGGTTTGATATGATGATAGAGATTTGTTACCCGCAGCAGGCCGTTCGCAATCAAGCCAATCACTACCGCCGTCAGGGGATATTCAAGGGGGTTTTGGGCTACATCCCGTTCTTTGAAGGTAAAACCAATCCAATCATCAAGTTCCGCCACCAATATAGTCAAAAGGAGAAGCAATACAGCACCAGCGAATAAACCGCCCCATTTGACGGCAACCGCATTTGATTCTTTCTGTACCGGGCTACTTTTTACCGCTGCTTGATTAACTGCCATTTTAAATTCCCCCTATTTCGATTCCGTAAATAAGCCAAAAACGGGCCAGCGAATCGCCAAATCAGTTTGATAGGTCAGTACAACTTTTGCATCGCAGTTGTTGAGCAAGCTGATATAGGCTTTATCCTCATCTTCGCGCGTGGCTGTATCTACGGCTTCGGCCAGTGGGAGAATCTGTCCATCCCGACATTCATAGGCATAGGTCTTGCCCGACTCAAGGTTGGTATATGGAGCAGCAATCTTGAATTTCTCCCCCCCAACCGTCGCCGTAATCTTCCAATCATCCCGTGCCAAAACTTCCAGACCCGTGCTTTCACCAGCGGCAGTAGTAAGTTTGGCGGTTTGTGGGCCGGGGCCAAGCACGCCAACCCCAACGATCAATACAATGATTAGTCCAACAATAGTGGCTAACCAATCTTCAGATAACTTAAACGATGATGGCTTCGATTGTTGTTCTGCCATTGAGTTTTCCTCCCTCGGTACTAAAAACGAAAATCACATTGGTCACTGATCTGCCAGTGACAAAATGAGCGCCCAATAGATGTTAAAAATGACCCACGCCAGCAACCGAAATTCAGTTCCGGCAAACCCATTTGCCGTTGCGCTAACCAGATCGTTGACAAAACGTTCCTGATTGCGGAAAAAATCTACCGACAGCAAGGTAATCGCTGGCCCAGCCACAATCAAATGCCCGGTGGCTGCCATCAGTACGGCATCGCGCCGATTATTGACCACACTCCACACGCCGCTAAAAAACAGATAGGCCCCCAAGCCCAACAGCATCGCCGAGGCAATCATCAATAAGAGGGTCGCTGTCGGATCGGCATCGTCTAGTAGGCCACCAAATTGGCTGGAAAAAATCCAAACCGCCAGCCCCGCACAAACGCCCACCATCGGCCCGCCCAAGAGAACGGCGTAAATCTTAATCCAGAGCGGCCATTGTGTCTGTGACACAAGTCTCATGTGTGTTGATTCGGTCAATTGCCTACCTCATTCCGTTGTTTGACTGCGATTGGTGGCTGACCGTCGCCGCAAAAACCCAATCATAAGCGGAACAGCTTGTTCATAGGCCCAATATAGGGGAGGATAAGGGATACTGTCCCATGCGCCGATATGCCGCGTAATCGTTCCCCCAAACCCCTCTTTAAACCGATAGACCCCCCACATTGGGTCGGCTTCGGAAAATTCATTCGGTGCTCCCCACCAATCATAAACCGTGCAGCCCTGAGCTTTGGCCCAGCGGATTGCGGCCCATTGCAGGGCATAGGTTGGCTGCAAATCGCGGCTTTCATTGGAGGACATGCCATAGAAATACCACGCCGTTTGTGAAAATCTGAACACAATAACCCCAGCCAGCGCTTTTCGTTCCGCTTCAGCCATGAAAACTTGTGCAAAACCACCAGCCAGCATGGTCTTCCACAAATCAAGATAATAGTCATACGGGCGTGTGGTAAAACCCTGCCGCTGACCCGTTACTGCATAGATGTCATACAATGTGCGTAAATCGGCCTCGTCGCTGGTCGTTCGCACTGTCACTCCGCCTTTTTCGGCAAGGCGAATTTTGCGACGGGTGGATTGATTCATCCCCGCCAGTAGCTCATCTTCGGAGCGTGTTAAATCTAGCAGCATCGTGTTGCGAAACTGAACTTGGCTGGCACTAAAACGCCACTTCTTTTGTTGGAGATAACTCTGGATCGCCTGTCCCTGTGCATCAGGAATATTGGGGTGTTCCGGGGTGGTATTATCGGGGAGGCCTGTTGCGACAACCACATCCGGGTCAATTTTTAGCCAGATCGCCAAGCGTTGGCGGGCCAACCCCTGCAAGTGCTCCAACACAGGCGCGAGGGTCGTCAATTCAAGATCGCGGAAGATTGGCCCTTTGGGAACATAAAGGACTTGCAGTGGGCCGATACGACGGGTGAGCAAGCTCGCCCCTGCCACCAATTCGCCTGCTTCGTTGTGATAAAAAATACGTTCACGGGTCCAGCCAGTCGTGCGATGTTTAAACTCCCCCCACTCCCACGATTGTAAAATGTGGGCGTTGGGTAGGGTTTGCAGGCGCGTATTCCACTCCTGCGGGTCGGTAATCCATGTCGGGGTTATCATGTTGAATAGGTTACACCACCACACGAGCAAGTTGGTTTCAAAATCGGCGGGAGGGACATCGTGGTTGGCCCAATCCCACACACCATCCCAACAACGGCATCGGTTTTATCGAGTACCGCGATTCGACCCCAAGGGGCACGACCCGCCAATATTTCGGCCTGCCCATCATCTACCTCATCTCGAAATATCGTGGGGGCACAAGCGAAATAGGCATGTTCGGAGAGGCTTTCGTTTAACACATGTGGGGCAATTTTGCGTAGATAATCGCGTACATCCAGTGCATAAGGTCGGCGCGGTTGATGGCCCAAAATACGATAGCGCAAGGGGTTAATCAGTAGCCACACTTCTTCGCGGCGTTCCCAACCACCATCATACCATTGTGCCCGTAGGCCCAACATATCCATCAAAAACCAATTCAGCGCCGTCACCCCGACCCGCATCAAAGGGGCTTCCCGTCCAAAATCAACTAACGGGGTTGCTCGTGGGTCACACGTCAATAGTTCAAACCAATCATTGAGCGTGGCCCATCCGGGAATGGCAGCGATACGATTGAGAGGCCGTTCAAGCAAACGATTGGTAATGGGCATAGTCCTAATCCAGTGTCGCCTTGATTTGTTCTGCCAATTTAGCGGTAATACCTGCCACCGCTATGAGTTCTTCGATACTCGCCCCGCGAATGGCTTCAATATCATTGTTAAAGGCTTTGAGCAAAGCCTTGCGTTTCGATGGCCCAATCCCCGGTACAGCCTCTAAGCGGCTCATCACGCCCTTACGCTGCCGTTGTGTGCGATGGGCGGTAATGGCAAAGCGATGGGCCTCATCCCGAATCCGCTGCAACAAATACAGCCCCTCACTCTTGCGCGGCAAAATAATCGGCTCGGCTTCGTCGGGTAGATAAACTTCCTCAAACCGCTTGGCAAGCCCAATCACCGGAATATGCTCGATTAGCTCAAACTCCTTGAGTACCTCCACCGCCACCCCCAACTGCCCCTTGCCGCCGTCAATAATCAGCAAATCGGGCAGCAGGCGCCATGTCTCGTCCTTATCCACTTTACCGGGGGCGAGGGCTTCGGGATTTTCCACCGACTCGATATAGCGTTTAAAGCGGCGGGTCAGTGTCTCCCGCATAGATTGATAATCGTCCGGCCCTTCATGCGCAATCGAGCGGATATTGAATTTGCGATACTCACTTTTTTGCGGCGTGCCCTGTACAAATACCACCCTGCTTGCTACGGTATTCGTGCCTTGCAGCGTACTGATGTCATAACACTCCATGCGGGTCGGCGGATTCTCCAATTTCAGGGCCTCTTGCAGTTCGCGCAGTCCAGCCTCTTGTTTGACGGTATCTTTGGCTTGGCGGATTTGGAATATATTGAGTTGTTCGGCAGCCGTTTCGGACGCTTGTTTGACCAGCGCCTTTTTCTCACCCCGCTGCGGCACTTTTAACGAAACCTTCCCCCGCCCGTTGCGCTTTTCACTCAGCCATTTTTCCAGCGTCGGGGTGTCTGGCACTTCAACAGGCAAGAAAATCTCCGGCGGAATCTCATAGGCCTCTTCATAATACTGGATCAGGAAACTTGCGATGATTTCGGGTGTCTCTTCATCCTCAATATTCACCAGTGGGAAAGTCTCGCTGCCAACCATATTGCCGGAGCGAATGGCAAACAAGGCCATCATTGCCACACCCATGTCATCTTGGGCAATGCCAATGACATCCTGATCCGCCCCATAATCGGCGATACGATATTGAAAATTCGTCACTCGTTCAATCGCCTGAATCCGGTCACGCAGCACCGCCGCCCGTTCAAAATTCAGATTTTCCGCCGCCCCCTCCATTTGCGTTTGCAGTTCTTTCAAAACATCCTGCGCCTTGCCTTCCAACACCCGGATTAGGCCATTGATGGATTCGCGGTATTCGGCTTGATTTTGTGCCCCGATACACGGCCCGCCGCACATTTTGATGTCGTAATACAAACAGGCCCGCGCATCTTGCCCCGTAATATCACGGTCACATGTCAGATAGGGGAAGGCTTTTCGCAGGGCATCCAACATCAAGCGAATGGCATAGCTGCTCGAATATGGCCCAAAATAGCGATTGCCATCCTTACGATTGACCTGTCGGGTTGTCAGCACTTTCGGGAAGGGGTCGCGGGTGCGAATCATGATATATGGGTAGCGTTTATCATCTTTCCAGATGACGTTATAGCGCGGCTTGTGATGGCGAATCAGTTGGGCCTCGGCGGTCAGCGCGGCCACTTCATCCTCCAACACAATAATTTTGATATCCACCACCCGTTCACGAATGCGCTGCACTTTGGTCTGCACATTGCCGGGTTGAAAATAGGAGCGTACTCGATTCCGCAGATTTTTGGCCTTGCCAATGTAAATAATCGTGCCCTTGCGGTCAAACATTTGATAGACGCCGGGGCTGGTTGGCAGGTTATTCAGAATCTCTTGGATATTTTCGGGTGGGGTATAGCTGCTCATAGGTTCAGTTCTCTACGATGCTTATTTCAAGGCTTTCTCGTAAATGCGATAGCGGCGATCTACATAGGCTTGATAATTGCGGGTCATGATGTTGACATCCTCGTTATCTTCCAAGACCCACCCACCTTCATAAAAGGAATACTTGGTCTTATGCACCATGCTAAAGAGGTGTAGCAAAATCGCGCCGTCTACTCCAATTCCGCGATACTCTTCTTTCACGCCCATTAACGGGGTACGGGCCTCGGTAATCACTGGGCGAATTTTCCAATGCCACAGGATTTTCAACAGGCTCACGATTTCCGGCACACCCGGACGCGGATAGGCTTTGTGAATCGGTTGGTTCATATTCGGCACGGCTAGGACAAACCCGGCAGGATTGCCCTTCACAAACGCAAAAAATGTGATCTCCGGGACATAGAACTGTTTCAAATCCCGAATCAGCGCATCCAGTTCACGTTTGGTTAGCGGCACAAACCCCCAATTATCCTTCCATGCGGTGTTGTATAATTCATAGATAATCTGGAAATCTTCATGGATGGTTTTCCGATTTCCGGCCCGCACCGTAATTTCACGCCGCTGGTTGTTCTTTTCTACTACACGCACCAACCGTTCGGGGATGATGCCGCCTTCCAATCCTAATGTGGCCTTGTTACCTGCCCATGTGATGACATCTTTCGCTTTGACATACCCCGCCTGCTCATAATGTTGTGGATAGTAGGCCATATTATACGGCATCAAGATCATTGGCATCCGGTCATACGAATCCAACAGCACGCCGACCTCACCATTGAGATTGAAGTTGACCGGACCACGAATCGCATCATAGCCCTTGCCTTTGATATAATCTTCCGCTGCTGTCAAAAGCGCCTTTGAAACCGCTGGATCGTCTATAAACTCAAATGCCCCAAACCATCCCACTTTTTCATTCCACGTTTCGTTATGGCGATGATTGATAAACGCAGCTATCGTCCCGGCGGGTGTGCCATCTTTATAGGCGACAAAAAAATCACCCTCCATGTATTCCCACGACGCATCATGTTCGCGGTCAAGCAGATGTTTGCGTACCGATTTCAGTGGCGGCACCCAATAGGGATTGTCTTTATACACTGTCCATGGAAATTCAAAAAAATCTTTGTAATTCGATTTGTTTTCGACTTTACGAACAACAATGCTGCTCATATTGAATTATGCTTTCTTAAAAGGGCGGCTTATGATGTTTAACGAAATAATCCGACAATGACCATCCCCACCCCCAACCCCTCCCCAAAGCATTAGGGAAGGGGGTAAAGCCTATATTCAAGGTATCCCCCTTCCTCATTGCGATGGGGAAGGGGCTAGGGGATGGGGACGATTTACCGAAGTTAAAGAGCATAAGCCACCGCCCAACAAATGGAAATTTTTAGCGCAGAAGTTGAACCAAGATGGCTTTTTGGGCGTGCAGGCGATTTTCAGCCTGTGGGAACAAACGCGATTGTGGGCCATCCGCCACCGAATCAGTGATCTCTTCCCCTCGATGGGCAGGTAAACAGTGCATGACAATAGTATGCGAGGGGGCCATTTGCAGCAGTGGATAATTGACCTGATAGGGTGGGAAAATCTTGCGGCGTTGTTCGGCTTCTTCTTCCTGCCCCATGCTTGTCCATGTATCGGTATAAATCACATCCGCATTTCGCACCGCTTCTTGCGGATCGGTAATCAGTTGTACGACTTCATAACCCGCCATCCCACGCGCCTTCGCAATCACTTCTTGATCCAGCGAATACCCCTCTGGGCTGCTGACCACCATCTTAAACCCAAATTTAGCGGCGGCAATCAATAATGAGCGCGTCACGTTGTTGCTGTCCCCCAGATAGACGACAGCCAGACCGCGCAGTTGACCAAATTCTTCATAAATCGTCAGCACATCGGCCATTGCTTGGCAGGGATGATTGTAATCGCTCAGGCCATTGATAATCGGCACGGGCGACCATTTGGCGAGTTCGGTGACATGTTCATGGGCAAATACCCGCGCCATGACCCCATTGACATAGCCCCCCAACACACGGGCCACATCCGCAATGGATTCACGTTTACCTAACCCGATTTCGTTCGGGCTGATGTACAGCGCATAGCCCCCCAACTGCTGCATCCCCATTTCAAAGCTGACGCGGGTACGCAGCGAGGGCTTCTGGAACACCATCGCCAACGACTTGCCCTGCAAAATTGGACGGTTGCCGCCCGTCCGAAATTCTTTTTTCAAGAAGACGGCTTCTTCTATCAGCCGCATCAATTCTTCTGATGACCAATCAGCCAAATCCAAAAAATGGCGCATCGAAATTAACCTCCCACAAGGGGCAAAAAAGTACCATAGGGGAGTGATTTTAACACAATCTATCACCCCTTTGAATTCAGGGAATACGCTAAAATTTAAATTGCCCTAACTTTCACACAGGAGTAAATGTGATGTTGCTCAATGAATATGTGGATTTTGTGCGGGGCAAGCTGTCCAAAGTCGGCTTTCATCAAATCGAAACCAGCCTTCCGCGCACGATGCTGTATCATCAGATTGTGCGTCCCAATCGCAAAATGCAAAACGAGGTCTTTTGTTTTATCACGGCTCTACGTGGCAACCTCACCCCGGAAGCCATTGAGCAGTATAGCCAGCAAGCCTTCGAGTTCGCCAAGCAGCACAAAAAAACTTCACGTATCTCCACCCGTGCCACTGCCATTATCGCCTATCCGCTGATTATTACCGAAACTGTTCCCCCAGATGTCCTCAAGTTCATCACCAAGAAGTACAAACCCTCGCATTGGGGTAGCTATGAATTTCCGGTGGTGATGGAACTCTCCACCCAAAAACTGCACTGCCGCAAATCCACCCCCATTTGGGGCGCGGCTTATTATGGAATGATTCGCAAGCAGGCTACCCAATATTTTGGCATCAAATAAACAAAAAGGCGAGAGTTGCCCCCTCTCGCCGGATAGTCAATTCAGATGTTGCCATTCGCAGTTAATTGAAAAACGCCTCACAGCCGACGCTCGTCATTTCGGGATGTTCGGCAAGATAGGCTTCAAATTGAGACCATGCCGATGTACCGCGCGCCGTCGAATAATCTTGCACCGCAAACCCCACATTGCCATCACGGGTATAGGCTTCGGCCCGTAGCAGATAGAGAATGGTGTAATCGGGGTCAAGCACCAAACCCTTGCTATAGGCATCACGGGCGTTGTCATACTCGCCCTTGCTGCAATAGGCAATTCCCTGAAACAGATAGGTGTCTGCCACATCATCACGAATGGCTAAGGCCTGCTCAATGTCCCGAATCGCCGCGTCATACTGCCCCACCGTCATTTCGCTAAACGCCGAAAGGGTCAGACTGTAAAACGACGTAACTGTGCCCGACGTTTCGCCCATAATGCCAAACGAGGCTCGATTCCAGAACTCTGGGTCAGGGAATAATTGGGTGACGGTTTCAATCTGCTCCGATGCTGTCGAGATGTCCCCTGTCCGCAGGGCAATCAACGCGCTGACGACATAGGGGAAATTGGTTTCAGGTTGTTCTGCCAAAGCCAAAGCATAATCTGCACTGGCCTTGTCATACCGCCCCTGCATGTAATACGACAATCCCCGGAAGGTAAGCGCCAACCAGTCCTTCGGGTTTACCTCTAGCACCTTATCTTGATAATCAATCGTCTTGCGGAAGTCATCTCGAATAAACGCCTGCATCGCCAGCAGGAAATTCGGGCCAGTCCACGTAGCTGGGCCAAGCCGTTGGGCGGTTTCCGCATCGTTAATCACATTTTCCGAATCGCCCAACCGCTGATAGGCCAACGCCCTTAACTGATACAGCACCCCATTCCGCGTATTCAGCGCGATTGCCTTATTGATCGCCTCAACAGATCGGGCTGGGTCACTAAAATAGGTGCTGTAATACTGATGAACATAAGCCCCGACGGTTGACCCCACCACCTGCGCCGGGGTGACATTCAAATCATCCAAAATCACCATCGGCACGACATAGTTAAAGCTCTCGCCGCTCAGATTGTTATAGGTCGCCAGAATGCCCATTATCTGTGGCGCAACCGATTCTTGGCGTGGATTGGTGAGATGCACCCGCACATTTGACATTTCTTCAAACGTCTCACGCGGGAATAGGGTCGTGTCTACCGCCCCAATTTGCACTTCCAACTCCACCACATCGGCATCGTAATTACCCCAGATAATCACGCGGGCATGGTTCGCTTCGGCAATGGCGCGGGCCTCCGCATTGGAATGGATCACATTGGGATATTCCCGAATATGCACTTTGGCAATCGGCTGGCCCGACTCTAACACTTGGGTCAGATCATCCAACACAAAGCGCAGTACCGGACGTTCCTCACCCTCGACCCGTTCAATCTGCCCCACAATCACCATAATGTCGCCTTCGGGCACGGGGTCGAGTATCACAATTTCGTTGGATGTATCCCCACTGCCAGAACCGTCACTCGCTTCGGTATCCTTTTGATCTTGACCGCCGAATAGAATGAAGGCTGCCACCGCCGCAATCGCCGCCAACACGACAACACCCCCTACTGCCAAAGGCCATTTTTTGCGCTGGCGAGGGGGAGCAACCACGACGGTTTGTTGTGAGGCGACTTTCGACGGTGCAGACACCGCTGTTGGCAACTGGCTCTGCGGCATAATGATCTTGATGGGCGGAAATTCGCTGTCATCTATCGGGGTCATGGTCGAGCCGGGGGTAGGTGTCTCAAAACGTGAGGTCAACCCATCCGATGCCCGTAGCGCCGCGATGTTATGCCGAACCCCCGTATCAATATTATCTATAATGGATTCAAGCTCCGCCCCGACCAGCCGCACGCTTCCAATCCGCTGGGTCGGGTCTTTGACCAACATCTGATTGATGAGATGCACGAGTCCGGCGGGGGCATCGGGCCGCAATTTGGCTAAATCGGGCGCTGGCTTGGTCATAATGGCTACCAACGTCGCCCCTAGTTGATCTTCTTCAAAGGGGCGTTTTCCCGTCAGCATTTCAAACAGCATCACGCCCATTGACCAAATATCAGTGCGAGCATCCAATTTTTCACCATGACACGCTTCGGGGCTGAGATAGGCATAGGTTCCTAAAACTTCGCCTGTTTGGGTATGGCCCTGCTTATCAGCCAAACGTGCCACCCCAAAATCTGCCAAACGCGGGGTGCCATCATCTGCCAGCAGCACATTGGCGGGTTTAAGGTCACGGTGAATAATCTTGAGGCGATGGGCGCGGGTTAGGGCATCGGCCAAATCCAGTGTGATATGTAACACACGATCAATTGGCATCGGGCCAGATTCCGCCAGCAGGTCTTTGAGTGACTTGCCGCCGACATATTCCATCACGATGTAATGATGATTGTCTTCTTCAATCGAGGCCAACATTTTGACAATGCTGGGGTGATTCAGTTGGCGTAGTGCCTCGCCTTCGCGGGTGAAGCGTTCAAGTAATTTGGGGTCATCTTTGACAATATCAGGTCGCAGAGATTTAATGGCAACCGTTTCGCCCGTTTGGGTATCCCGCCCGCGATAAACGGTTCCCATACCCCCCTGTCCAATAACGTCAAGAACCTCGAAGCGTCCACCAATGATACGCTGAGTGTTTGAGTTCATGAAAATCTATGCTCCACCCATGTTCTATAATGCTATGCGGTGACGGCGTGCTGGGAGCTATTGAATACTACACAACAAGCCAATGGATACGGAAAATAATTTTGGGTTAATAAAGCTATTCTACACCAAATTCTGCTTTATTCCTGAACACTCTCTAATCCGCGCTCAATCACCCAACGCATGGCCTTATCCGTTGTGTCGTGTAGAGCCCGCTGAAAGTGTGCCCTCGCCTCAATTAAATTACCCTCACTAGCGGCCTGACTGCCCTCAAAAACATGCGCCAACCCTCGGTAATGCGGACGTTCGTCGGCGGTATTAAGTTCCCCGGCCTGTTGTTCGAGTACCGTCAATAATTTGTCAATAGCATCATTGGCGGATTCTGGCTGCGAAAGTGCGGCGTGGGTTTGGGCAATCAGGGCATAGATATAGACCAAATCTCGATAATCGCCGCCTTTGGTACGCTCCATAACGGTCAGCGATTCACGGGCCGCGTCAAGTGTCGCCCGATGCTTTTGGATTTCATCGAGGGTCACTTTTAATTCCGCCGAGGCCGTCTTGGTGAGGTTGGCATACGAAGCCATGCGTTTATAGGCGTCCGCCGCTTTTTCAAGATGCCCCTCCCGCCGATACGCCTGTGCGATCATTTCCAACGTTTGGGCAATGCGTGAATCCGAACGGGGCTTGTGTTTAAATTCAACGTCCAACGCCTCTTCCAACGCCATATGGGCATCGCGCCAGCGCTGCAAGACAGTATAGAGTCGGCCCAATGTGCGCAGGCGATTAGCGGTTTGGACAGGCTGTAGGGTTCGATCTGTATACACCAATGCCTGATGATGACTGGTGATCGTTCCAGTCAAATCACCGCCATTTTCTTGGGCCTGCGCCAATAAATCAAGGGTGGTGACAATGCGTGCATTGACCTGCTGGGGTAGGCCCTTCTCAATATCCAACGCCTGCTGCAAGGGTGAAATGGCATCAGCGGGGCGATTAGCATCTAACAGCGTACCCCCCAACATCCGCAGGGTATCTGCGGTCGCTTCGTTGCCTGCTTGATGATAGCTCAGCGCATCCCGCAGATTTTTCTCCGCCTCCTCATACTGCTGCAAACGCCGCGAGGCTTCCCCGATGGCATGATAGGTGAGCGCGATTTCGATGGCGGGGGCGTCGGTGGTAATTTCGAGGGCCTGCGTCCATGCGTGGCGGGCATCATCCAATAAATCTGACAGCGATAGCGCCTGCCCATACCCGCGTAAGGTAGCGGCCCGTTCGCGCGGGAAGTTCGTGGCCGGTTGTAATTCCAACGCCGCTTCATAGGCCTCAAGCGCTTCTTCGAGACGATTGGCCCGTCGTAAGGTATCGGCTTGGGCAGCGATGATCGTACCCAATTCCTGCGGCGTGCCGAATTTTTCCGTTTCTTCGCGTGCCTGCTGATAAAGTTCAATGGCGTGGTCATAATCTTGCATCAAGGCATACACCGCCGCCAACCGTGTCACAGCCTGCCGATGGTCATCATGTGATGGGGTACGCGACGAATCCAACGTATCAATCGCGTTCCGATAGGCAATGGCGGCCTGTGGATACTGCCCCTGCGCTTCATGGCTAGTTGCTAGGCTGATATACACCCGTGCCGTATGCACCAAATCGGCATCTGGCAGGGCACGCAGCATTTGTAGGGCATCTTCATAGACCCCGATTGAATCGGCATAATGATTTGTGCCGCTCAAGGTTCGGGCCAATTTGGTCAAGACCCGCGCCGCATCCCCCGGAAAACCCTGCCGATCCATCAACGGAATGGCACGACGGCAATGGTCAATGGCGGCATCGGTATTGCCCATTTCCAAATACAAATCACACATGCGCTCCAACAAGAGGCCTTGCTCATGCGGAATGGGCTGATGTTCATAGGCCTTTTGCAAATGAGTCAACGCCACTTCCTGATTGTTCAGGTTTGCCTGTGCAATCGCCGTATATTCTTGCGACAGGGCATAGGTAAACGATTCGGCCTCGACATCTTCATAGAGCAGCGGCGCAAGGGCCTTAATGGTGCTGTCCCACTGCCCCAAATCCAAATAGGCCTGTCCCAAATCGCGGCGCACACTCCATGCAATCGGGGTACTGGGGTAATATTTCTCACCCAGCATCACCGCACCTTCCGCCAATGGCACGGCTTCGTCAGGTCGGCGGCTGGCAATCAAACTACGGGCAGCCAACGCGAGGGCCAAGAGAGTTAATTGGGGGCGTTTGGGGTCACGGATGGCGTCACTGCGACCTGCCAATACACTCTGCCATTTGCCAAAAGTCGTTTCGGCTTGCACTGCCCGCCCCAATTTCTGCTCGGTGCGCGAGTGCATACACAACATATACCCCATATGCTGCACATCGGCTGGCGGGCGCTTGTTGAGGTGGTCAATGGCGGCTTGGCTGACCTCCAACGCTGGCGCAAAACGGTCTTCGTCGAACAAGACCTTATGCAGCGCAACTTGGGTAATAAAATAACTCAGAGGCTCGGTTTGGGCATCCAAATGAGTCAGCGCCCGCCGATAATTGCCAATGGCCCGTTCTACTTCGCCACTGGCATAATAGGCCTCAGCCAGATGATGCAGTGCAATCCCGATGCGTTTATCATCCCGCACTACCATACTTTGCACATGTTCCGCCTCATTTTGGAACGCGGTAAGCGCTTGAGTTTTATTGTTTTTACGCCAATAGGCCCGCCCTAAGGTGCGATAGGCGTCTGCGGATTCCCGATGCACACTTTCTGCTGAGGCTTTCCCCAAAATTTCGAGAGCCTGATTGCTATATTCAATCGCTTTGTTGAAATCCTCATCCAGCAATCGCAGCGCCCCCAACAACATCAGCGTTTTGCCGTGTAACAGCGGGTTGGGTTTTCGCAGGGTTGGGATATTATCAAGCGCTTGGATAAACGTCTTTTCGCCCTGCTCCCGATTATCCTGCTGGACATAGCTAATTCCCATGCCAATTAGGGCTTCAACGCGATATTGGTCACGCGAGGGGAACATCTCAAGTGCGGTTTCATATCCCCGAATAGCCGTTTCCAAATCCCCATTGAGATGATAAATCACGGCGCGTAGATAGGCACTGCGGCTGTCATGTTCATCGGCAATCGCGCCCAACGCCTCGGCATAGCGTCCGGCCTGCAAATAGCCATCAGCCCGCGAATAGGGCGACAAATCCCCCGCCTCTTCCATCGCCTGAATCATCAAATCCCATTGTTTAGCCGTGCGGTGAATTCTGGCGCGTTCGGCAGCACTCCCTTCCACCTCATCCAAAACCGCGAGGGCCTCTTTTAGCCGACCCGCCTTACGATAAACAATCGCCAGTCCCATCCGAATAATATCGAGCGAATTTTCGGCTTTTAGTTCATAGGTCAGCTTACCCGCTTTTTCCAGCCATTGGATGGCGGCGGGGATGTCGTTCAGGGCGTCGGCATAACGCGCGAGGGCAACCAGCACTTCGGCCAGTTCATGGTCTGAGCCATGATTTTCAGCAAGTTTATAAGCCTCTTTCAGTGTTTCAGCCGCCTCGTCCAATTTATTGTCGTTGAGCAGGGCAATCCCGCGTGTTAACACCGCCGCAGCTTTGGCTCGATCTCCAATCAATGCAGGCGTGGCGAGATCATCACTAAAATATTCAGGGGCATATTCGCGGAAATAAGCAGCAAGCGAGGTATTCAGCTTATTCGCCACCTCATCTAGCCGATACGTCTTTGCCATATCGAGTGTGTACAGGATTTCGCTTTGTGCCCGATACAACTGCACGGCATCTTGGCTGTGGCGGCGAGCCAACGACGTGACCCAATTTCGCAAGCGATCCCCAAAAGGATTGCCTGCTTTATGGGGGGTGGCATTTGCCATGCGCTCCCACACCATCGGATGCGCCACATATTTTTCGCCGATGCGGGTATCATGATGGATTAAGCCGCGTTTGGCAAGAAAAGCCAACCCCCGATACCCTGCGATTACGCCTTCAATCTTCGCGGTGGCTAGAATGGCCTCAAAAGAAGCCCCAGACGGTGGAAGCGTGCCCATTGCCAGCAGTAAATCATTGTATTCACTGGATAGAGCGTCAATCGTCAAATCTAAGGCCACTTGAGGATTGGGGGTTTCCGGCACAATCCGGTCACTAAACAAAGCCACCAAACGTTCCATTGGCAGGCCATCCTCGCGGAACAGCGCCCCAGCAATCATCAACGCCAGTGGATGCCCCCCCAACAAACGGGTGATATGGGTCATCCATGCCCGCATCTGCCCCCGCATACCGTCTTTATCTATCCCACACACCTCCGCCAATAATTCCAGCGCATCGGGTTGCGGCAGGGCACGCAGAGTAATTACATTTTCGGGTTCGGGCGGAGCATCTTCACTGTCAGTGGGTTCATCCGGGGTCATCTCGACGCCGACCAGTAGCTGAATGGAGAGCGTGGTCAGCCATTCCAAATCATCAGGATGGACATTATCCACCACCACCAGCGTATTTTCATCCAACGCCGCGTTTAACATGGCGCATTTGGTGGTGACATCACTTTCGGTCAGGACAGTTGGCAGGTTCAACGCCAATGCAAGGCCCTGCGTTACCCGCTGTGGGTCATCAAACCACCAGATACGGCGATAGCGCTGGCGGGTGCGTTCGTGTCCAGCGATATGAGCCAGTAGGGTCGTTTTGCCCATCCCCGGCTCACCTTGAATGATGACCGGGCCTTTATTGCCAACCAGCGGACGGATGGCCCGTTGCACATCGGCGGTGCGGGTTTTGCCGATAATCTGGGGGGAACGCGGCGGGATTAATTGACCCAGCGCCCAATCGCGTACCCCGCGAATCGGCTTGGGATACCACACCGACTGCAAATAGGGAATCGGGGGTTCGGGGGGTGGCGCAGGTGGGTCTACTCGAAAAGCGGCGACATCGAGTGCCGCTTGGTCATGTTCGATTGGAAAATTCAGCAACGCCAGCGATTGGTGATGAAATTCTTCGATGCGAAATCCCTCTAGGCGGGGCGTAAAGGGTGGTAGCTCAGGGATTGGCCTCTGTGTACTCATAAATTTGAATGGTTAAGTCGGTTAGCAACCCATCAACCACACCCAAGCTGCTGCATCAAATTAAGATAATGCTGCTGCTGCGGGGGTTGTAAAGGCAAAATTCGTTTAATGGTCTGGCAGGCATCGGCGTGGCGACCATTGTTCAACTGCAATTCTAACAGCGCATTCAGTTGCTCCAAGGCCTCTTTGTTGCGCTTGATTTGTTGATAGACCGCCGCCAAGCGTGACCGGACACCCTCATCATTGGGTCGTTTATCTACCCACCCTTCCAACAGTTCCAAAATCGCCCGCCCATTCCGTTCTTTGGCATAATGTTGCAACAGCGCGTCTAACTCACGAATAGCCCCGGCAGGATCGCTCAGTCGGAAATTGAGTTCAATCAACATCTTGCGGGCTTTTTCGTCGGCAGGGTTGAGATTCTTGATATTTTCATAATTACGGAACGCCCCACGCATTTCGAGGCGTGTCATATCGAGATCAGCCAGTCGGTGCAAAATCTTAATCACCACCGATTTATCTGCCCCAATCCGCTGGGCCAATTGAATCGCTTGGTTATAGGTCGTGCGGGAATTGCTATGGTCGCCCAATTCAAAATAGGCGTCAGCAAGGCTAATATACTGCTCCAAAATCTCCGGCCATTTCTCATCTTCCTCCAAAAATTCGATGAAGGTTTGGCGCAGTCGAATGTCCATCGGTGCAATCTTGATCACTTCATTTAAGATTTCGCCCGCCCGTGCTTTGTTGCCACGTGCGATATAGGTTTCGGCGATAAGGTTGTATTTTTCGATGGCCTGATGGACACGGTTCATCTGGACAAGAACTTGCCCGATTTTCAGATGGGCCGCTAGGTAATCGGGTTCCTTGGAAACGACATTAAAAGCCTCATCCAGCGCCAAAATATAACGGCGGTTGTTCATATAGCTGTCAATGCGGTTCATGGCTTGGATGATTTCTGGGCTGACCGACGCCACATCGAGTAAGCGTTCAGGGTCGTCGGTAATGGCATCTTCCAATTGGTGGCGGGTAAGTTCAACCCGCTGCTTCCAATCGCGGCCTGTCAATAGACCAAAAAACCGCTGATTCATAGCGGAGAGGGTCTTTTCATCGGCATTGCGACAGCGATTCAGCAGTTGGTCATAGACCGCGCCCAATTGACCCGCTTCATCTTGGCTAATTGCCATCTTCATATCAACCAACTGCATGGTCTTAATCAAACAGGTAGTCGCCTGTCGGGTCTTGCCCAATTCTTTATAGGCGATTCCAAGCCCATGATTGGCCCCCGCCATCAACTGCGGCGCATTTTGTACCCGTTCCAGATAGCTAATGGCTTCCTTCCATCGTTCGCGCTGTATCATCAAATCCCCAATATTCATAAACAGCGCCGGGAAGTTCACACCCACCGATTCCGCCCGCTGATAGGCCCCAATCGCTTCCTCAATTGCACCTTGACGGTGATATTCAATGGCCTGAATGACGTTCATGCCACTTTGCTGCATCATCATCATTTCATTGCTGAAAATATCGGTTGCCAACTGCTCCAACGCCAGTTCCACCGCCTCACCAATTGGGCCACGCGGGTCGGCCTGTGTCGCCTCCAATGTCATCGCCGCAAAGGGGTCGGCTTCAAAGGCGTCTACCGCTTCGATGTCCTTCATTCTCAGACGGTCATCAGTGGCTTCGCGGGTCAACTCCGCCCCAGAGCGAAGGGCCTGTAACGCATTGAGTGCCTGTGGATTCTTGGGTTCAAGTCGCAGTGCCCGCTCCACCGCTTGGATTGCAGTGTCGGCCTTGCCAATACGCTGAAAATTGCCAGCCAATGTGAGATATTCGCGCACGGCTTGTTTTTTGTCGCCGGTGCGTTCATAGGCCAGTGCTAATTTTTGATGCACTTTAATCAGGCCGGGGGTCACGCGGGTCGCCCGCTCCCAATTGCTGATGGCCTTCTCAAGGTCATGTTGTGCCAGATAGAGTTCGGCCACCGTCATATACTGTTGGGCGGCATCTTGCAGGCGTCCGAGACGCTCCAAGACGTCGGCACTTTTTTCCAATGGCACGGGGTCATCGTGGTCAAGGGCGTGGGCACGCTCATAAATTTTGAGCGCGTCCTGTAAGCGACGGGCCTGTAACAGTGCCAGTCCCAAGCTATTATGGGCAGCCGGATCGTTGGGCTTGGCCCGGACAGCCATCATATAGGCCCCGATTGCCTTCTCCCAGTTCTGATCCCACGCAGCCGCATGGCCCGTGTTCATTGCCTCTTCATATGTTGCTTGAACGTTTGGTTGGTCAGCCATAATGGTCTGTTTACTCGAAAATTGCCAGTGAGGTGCCAGAGTTATTTACAATTGTAATCAAAATAGATACGGCGCGAAAATAGTACGCGAAGGCGATGGATGTGTTTAGGCCAAAAAACAATTAAGCACTGAGCCATTTGTCAGTGCTTTTTACTATACCCTTTAACCGATATTTTTGCACACCAGCGCTCTGGGGCGGCTAAAGCTGCTCATCGAGCCACGCAAACAGATAATCCATATCGTAGAATAGTTGGGGTGGACGATTTGATCCTTCAAATAGGCGCTCTACAAACCCTGAGACATTCTTCATGACCATGCGTGGCAGCAAAATTGCCTGATACCCCCCGATAGACGGAAAGGCCTTTGCCAATTCCTCAATGCGTTGGCGGGCAAACCCATTGACCATAATCACATGGGCGGCTGAGAGCGTCATTTGCACAAGGCCATAATAGGGGCGATTGGCGGGCCACTGTGCCAATGTTTCAAGGGCAGTATCAATCCATGCGTCAACGCTTTCACGGGTGGCGTCGGTCAATTTAAAAAACTCAACCTGTCCCCCATGCAGCCATTCTTGTGTTAGTCCGGGGGCAATTTCCCTCGGCTCGCTGTTGGTCGAATTTAATCCAGTGTTCATGAAGTTGCTCCCACCAAAATATACTTTTCCGTATCCGCAATCCTACGGGTGCTACGTCGTTAAACTGAGAAATATTCCACAAAATTTTTGTTTGGTATTTTGATTGTACGACATTTAGCGACGACTGCAATCAATTCTCGTTAGAATCGCTATCTTTTGTTCGCTATAATGGTCTTTGCTTGATCTACGAACCGAAATGGTTTGGGTTCTCGACATAAACATGACCCCTGATATTTCCCAATTTGTGGCAACCCCGAGGAGGTACAGCCTATGCAGCGCAAATTACTCCCCACCCTACTACGGATAACCCTTTTACTGAGCCTGTGTTTAACCGTACTCCCCCTTACCCGGACCCACGCCCAATCCGACCCGCCCCCGGATTATGTCCTGAAAGCGATGGCAAACCTGAGTGTGGTGTTGGGTCAAGAAGTCACCCCCCAAAACTCTTTTTATGATTGGGTCGAAAGAATTTATAACGACGCCAGCCTAGACTGCCCCGCCGAAGGGCAGGCCTATACTCAACAAACGATTCGCGGCTATGACGTTGACATCCAATTTCCGTTGGACGGCCCGGAATATAACTATCGCGTCAGTGCCGACGGTCTAATCGTAATCTTGTGTGTCAATGGTCGGCCTGATCCACGCAGTGTTGGCATTACCGTGCCGCCGGGAGTCAGCACACCTGCCGTTGGAACCGTGAATGCGCCGACTACGGTCAAAGAATTGCCCCAAGCCCAATGGTATGCGTGGGTTTATCAATATGGCGAGACCGAACAGTTGATTCTGCTCAACCCTAACGGCGAACAGGCCCGCATTGCCCGCCCCAAGCTACCGAATGAAATCGCAGAGGAAGGCTATTCTCCACAAGTGGCCTTTTCACGTGATGGTCGCCATATGCTGATCGCCGCTAGGGTGCAAGGTGGGGTCGAAGCCATTGGCCTCTATTCATTGGCAACCGCCACATTCATCAGCGTCTACCAAGCGGGACCGAGTGAAGAAATCCATCTTGGGGCACGTTATGGGGCCGTTGTCAAATCCCCCTATGTCTTTAACCCAACTTCCTCCCAATACGTCGTCGGTTTTTATACGGGCTTTGGGCTGGCAAACGCCGGATGGAAGATGGTGGTCTTTGATACCGCAACAGGCAATGCCCTCTATCAATTACTGTACAGCACCCCCACCGTAACCGCATTGGCAAGTCAACTTCCATCCATTGCCGCACCTGCCGGGACGTTTTTCCCGACGACGGTCTATTTCGGCAATGACTCCCTACATTTCCAATTGACTCCGGCGGGTACCGAGGGCGGCCCTACACTTGATACACTGAACTGGCATCCGAACGCCAATGCAGTCGAAGTCAGCGCCTATAACCATACTACCCAAGATGTTTTGCCCACGAATGAGGCTGTCCTCCATGTCTATGAAAATACCACCGCGCCCGTTTTGCCTGCCAATGGCCCGTTCACATCATTTAACTCGGTAGCCCAAACAACATCCGCTGGAACGGAAATTTTGTTGACGGATGCGACCAAATATCACTTTGATACCAAATGGGCTGCTAATGGTGCATTGGCGATGTTTGCCTCATCGGGAGAAGATTTTGTCACCACATGGAACGCCCTCGCCATGTCCAACCGCACAATTGCCCCGCTGCCCAATACCATTCTGGATGTATTAGGCACCCCGACTGGATTCTTGAGCGTCAACGCCGATGGGGTGGTCTCATCCCATCTCACGGCGAATCCAACCACTGGCACAATCCTATGGCAGCCCGTTCAACCCCAAGAGGTGCAACTGGCGTGGGTCACACCTCCCGGCAGTACCTTTGCCTTGACGGAAATTACCCTCCCCGGCACCATTGGTGGTGCGGTGGTCTGCCCCAATACACCTGCTACCCGCATGGCCGTTGGTGGTCGTGGTCAGGTTGCCTTTACGGATGGACAGCCACTGCGAGTACGCTCGACCCCCAATGGCGCGTTCCTGTTGGAAATGCCAGAAGGTACGCAGTTTATTGTAATTGGCGGCCCGGATTGCACAGGCGGACGTTATACATGGTATCAAATCCAACTGACCAACGGGACGATTGGCTGGTCAGCAGAAGGTGATTCGGAAGGCTATTTCATGGAGCCGATTAACTAAAACCAGTTAGGCATGGGGTGGCATATGATACGAGTATTGTATGTTGGAGATTCAGAGGTGGTGCTAAACCGCTATCTGGTTGGGGCAGATGTCATTGAGCAGTCGTATTTCAATGACAATGGACGCTGGTTTCGAGAGGCAATGGCAAATGAGCCATCTGTCGAAGTCCGGCACATTACCCCGCACGGTGTTGCCACTGAATTTCCTACCACCCCCGCCGAATTGGGTCAATACGATGTCGTGATTTTTAGCGATGTCGGTTTCAATTCCATGATTTTTTACCCCGGCCTAACCCCACCCTACACCTATCCGCTTGGGCCTGATCGCATCGGCATGGTGCGCGATTTTGTGGAACAGGGCGGTGGATTTCTCATGGTTGGGGGTTATCTCTCCTTCGCAGGCCTAAATGGGATTGCCCGCTGGTTTGATACCCCTATCGAAACTTTGCTACCCGTGAACATCGCCCGTCATGATGATCGGGTGGAGGTGGTACAGGGTTTTCGCTTTCAAATTGATCTCCCCGACCACCCCATCGTCCAAAATCTGGCGTGGGATGAGGCGGATTGGACACTGTGCGGCTATAACCGATTGACCCTCAAGGTGGGTGCGACGCAGGTTGCCAGTTATCAAGGCGACCCGTTTATCGCGTGTTGGGAATATGGACAGGGCCGTACCGCCATTTTTGCGTCGGATTTTGCGCCGCATTGGGCAGGTGATTTTGTCCACTGGTCACACTATTCGGCCTTTTGGCGTCAGATGATTCATTGGCTGGCACGGCGTTAGTAGTGACAAATTTTCGTAGAACACACATTCTATTACCCCTAGTTATATGCGCCGAATTTGAATTCGTAACCGTGGTTACGGATTTATACGTGATGGTCATATTGGAATGGCATAAAATGGCCGTTATCAGAGGAAATGTGTGGTACTGCTAATCAAAAGAAAAACTACCCAGTCCTTAGCTTGAACTGGGTGGTGTCAATTCATTTATTCAGCCAACATTGCCTTTATCGCATCGGCGATTTGCAGAGGATTCGGCAAAGGATCAAGCCAAAGTGTTGGTACATGCAGTCGCAATCCCGGTAAGTTTGGGGTTTGATAATCGCCGTTTTCATCTTCACGATAGGCCAGATAACGCCCTTCTAGTTTATCTAGGCGCATAAATCGAGTCTCGCGGCGGAGTGGGTCAATAATCCAATATTCACCCACCCCGCCCTTTTCATATTCCCCTAATTTCGTGCCATGATCGCGTTCAATGCTTTCTAACGATACGACCTCGATACATACATCCGCTGGCCCTTGCATCCCGGTTGGCGTATAAAACGGGTTCTCATTCAGAATAATCTGCAAGTCAGGTTCACGGGTAGACGGCACATTCTCCAATTTCATGCTAAAAGGAGCAGACCGGACAATTCCCAAAGGTTTAAGTGCGAAATAGGTATCAAATATGGCCCTAAGATAAGCCGTCAATAAATCGTGTCGTTCATGAATCGGTGTCATTTTGATCACGACTCCATCTATCCATTCATAAAAGTCCGAGGCGTAGTGTTCAAGGTAATCCTCATGGGGCACCCCAACCGCGACTACATTTTCCATTGGCAGCAACTTCTCAGCCATCGCTACCTCCTATTTCAGTCCGCCAATCGCCACAACTTTGGTCTCCAGATATTCCAGCAAACCTTCTTCACCAGACTCCATGCCAAGTCCACTTTGTTTCCAACCGGGGAATGGGGCTTCGGTAGCCTGCGGATACCATTCATTGACCCCGATCAAACCCGCTTCTAGTCCTTCATAGGTACGAATTGCAGTGTTGAGGTCATTGGTAAAAACATAGGCCGACAAACCATAGGGGGTGCTGTTGGCTAAGGCTAGGCCCTCTTCAATATCATTAAACGGCACAATCGGCATGACTGGCCCAAAAATTTCCTCGTGATACACCCGGTCATGCGGTTTGACATTTAGCAACACCGTCGGCTGATAAAAATAGCCTTTTTCCAGATGCAGGGGACGCTGTCCACCTACTAAGACCTGTGCGCCATCAATCACGCCTTCACTGACCATACGCTCGACCCGGTCACGCTGTTTGGCATTGATGAGCGGCCCGACATCAATATCCTTTTCTATTCCATTACCGACCTTGAGTTTTTCGACGGCAGATACGACCTTATCTACAAACTCTTCCATCACGTGGCTGTGGACTAAAAATCGCTGTGGTGCGGTACATACCTGTCCGTTGTTGCGATATTTGGCTTGAACAGCGGCTTGGGCCACCGTATCGACATTAACATCCGGGAAAACCAGCACGGGAGCATTACCCCCCAATTCCAACGACAGACGGGTATGCGTGCGGGACGCGCCATCCATCAATATCCGACCCACGCGGGTGCTGCCCGTAAAGCTGATTTTGCGACAGGCCGGGTGATTCAAAAAGGCCTGCCCCATTGACTCGGCATCGCCATTAATCAAGTTAAAGACGCCTGCCGGGATGCCTGCCTCAACTAAAATGTTGGTCATTTCCATCGCGGTCAGCGGCGTAAATTCGGAGGGTCGCGCCACGACGGTGCAGCCTGCCGCCAATGCCGCCGCCCATGCACGGGCTGGATTGTAGGCCGGGAAATTCCACGCCGTAATTACACCCACTACACCAATTGGCTGTTTAATGACCGTCAGACGGGTATTGCCACGTCGGGGCGGAATGACCCGTCCATAGGAACGTTTGCCTTCCTCGGCGAACCATTCAAACAAATCCCCTGCCACAATCCATTCACCTTTGGCTTGAGCATAGGGCTTACCCGATTCCTGTGTGGTAATCTTGGCGAGATCACCCGCACAGCTTCGCATCAAATCGGCGGCTTTTTTCAGCACGTCGGCACGCTTATAGGGCGTTTGGTGCGACCACGACAAAAACGCTTTTTCGGCGGCTTCGATGGCGGCTTCCGCATCGTCACCATTGCCAAAGGGGATGACCTGAATAATTTCTTCGGTGGCGGGGTTTACCAATTCCCAGAGACCGCCATTACTGGCCTCCACCCAATTGCCGCCGATGTACTGCTTATAATGACCTTGATACTGCACATCCATGTTGTGTTTCTACCTCTCAAATACGAGCTTGCCGCCCACAAAAGTCATGTCTACCTGAATATCGGTTAGGGCTGCCGGGTCAACCTTCAGCGGGTTATCGCTCAACACCGCAAGGTCGGCCCATTTACCCACCGTCAGACTGCCACGATTCTCCTCGTCACCGCTGGCAATCGCTCCCCCCATTGTATAACAATACAACGCTTGTTCCGCACTGATGGCCTGTTCGGGGGCAATCGTCGCGCCACTGGGGTCAGCCCGCAAAATTGCCGCTTGCATCCCGCGCAGAGGATTATCATCTTTGACCACCGGGGCATCGGATGAAAGGGCCACCGTCAACCCAGTTTCGATCATCTCGCGCACCGGATAACAACGTGGCATCAATTCATCGGGCAGATACCGCCGAAAATTTGCCCCTAGCACGTACAGAAAAATGGTCTGCGGGGCGACCATAACCCCAATTGATTTAGCACGCCGCATATGTTCCGGTGAAGCCAAGCCAAAATGTTCGATACGATGACGGATACGCGGCCCTAATGTATTCAGGCGCTCATAGGTACTCAAGACCATTTCCAGCGCCCGATCCCCAATGGCATGGGTGCCAATCCGCAGTCCGGTGACATGTGCTTCACGGGCCAATTCAAAAAACTCATCGGCCTCAAAACGGAGCACGCCTCTGGTTGTCAGATTGCGATAGGGGATGCTCAAAGCCGCCGCCGCCCCACTCAACGCCCCATCCGCAAAAAATTTCACCGAATCCACCCGCAAATGGTTGGAGAGATACTGTTCTGGTAAGGGCAAGGTTTCTGTGCCCCCATCAGGTCGCCGAATCGCCATGACATTGAGCCGATGGGTGAATTTTTGTTCCGCGTCCATTTGGCGGTATACGGAGAGCAATTCAGGCATGACACCGGGGTCAGTCGCGCTGGTAATGCCCAATTCAAGATGATGTCGCGTCGCCGCCAAGAGCATCGCTTCATATTCGGCGGGAGTCGGAGCGGGGATACGATTAAACACCAATCCCATTGCCGTTTCCCGCAAAATGCCATTCGGTTCGCCCTGTTCATCACGGTCAATCATCCCACCCGGCGGCGGTTGCGTGTCGGCGGTGATGCCTGCTAGTTCGAGTGCCCGGCTATTGACAACGGCTATGTGGGCACAGGTACGGATGAGATAGGCAGGACGATCTGGCAGGACAGCATCCAGATCATAGCGGGTGGGGTGGCGACCCTCGGCCATAACCGCTTCGTTATACCCCCGCCCCATCAACCATGCCCCATCGGGCAAACGGTCACTAAATGTTTGAATGGATGATTGCAGCGCGGGAATACTCCGCACCTCACGTACATCCAACAGGGTCGTCAGCAGATGACCCACTTTCCAAAAATGGACATGGGCATCGTTGAACCCCGGAATCAGCGTGCGCCCCCCCAAATCAATCCGGCGGGTGCCCGGCTTGGCTAGGTTTTCGACCTCGGCCTGTGATCCCACCGTGACGATCCGTCCATTTTCAACAGCCAATGCCTCCGCGATGGGTTGAGATGGGTCTTGGGTCAGCAGCGTGCCATTATAAAAAATCATCGTGCCGCCGTGACCTCTTGAATCGCCCCACCCAGCACATGCAGTCCTTCATAAAGCTGTTCATCGGTAATCACCAGTGGGGGTAACAGGCGAATCCCATTGCTATACAACCCCGCCCGAATCAAGACCACCCCCCGTGAGACTGCCAGTTTAATCATTTGCAGGGTTTCGGCAGGGGCAGGCTCTTTGGTCAGGCGGTCTTTGACAAATTCGACCAGCATCATCGAGCCGAGGCCGCGCACATCGCCAATTAACTCCACTTTGTCCATCCAGCCGCACATCACATCGCGCATGATATTGCCAATTTGATTGACCCGCACCAAAAATTCGGGCTGGCGGATGATTTCGATGGCTTCAATCGCGGCGACACAGGCCAGCGGATTGCCGCCATATGTCCCGCCAACCCCACCGAGATGTGGGGCGTCCATGATTTCGGCGCGACCCGTCACCGCGCTAATCGGCATCCCTGCCCCCAACGATTTCGCAGTAGTAATCAGGTCGGGCACAATCCCACTGTGTTCGACGGCGAACAATTTACCCGTGCGCCCGAACCCACATTGAATTTCGTCGGCAATCATGACAATGCCGTGTTTGTCGCAGATTTCGCGGATTTTGGCGAGGAAGCGCTGCGGTATGGCGATAAATCCAGCTTCCCCTTGCACTGGTTCAATAATAATGGCGGCTACCGCTGAGGGGTCTACCTGTGCAATCAGAGCGTTTTCTAAATTGGCGATGCACCAATCCAGATATTCACCTTCGCTCATCTGAGCCGGACGACGATAGAGATTCGGCGCGGGCAGGCGATAAATTTCGGGGGCGTATGGGCCAAAACCCTTTTTAAATAGGCCATATTTACTGGTTAAGCTCAACGTCAATAGGGTACGTCCGTGATATGCCCCTTCAAAGGTGATGATGGCAGGTCGCCCCGTGTAATAGCGGGCGATTTTGATGGCGTTTTCAACCGCTTCCGACCCGCTGTTTGCCAAAAGGGTCTTTTTGGGAAAGTCGCCGGGGGTGATTTCGTTGAGTAATTCACATAGGCGCACATAGGGTTCATAGGTCGCCACAAGGGAACAGATATGGATGTATTTTTCAGCTTGGGTTTGCATCGCTTGGACAACAGAGGCCGGAGTATGCCCCGCTGCCAACATGCCAATGCCACCCGCCAGATCAATCAGAGTGTTGCCATCCACATCATGCACCAATGCCCCATGTGCGTGGTCAATGACAATCTCGGTAGATTTCGCCAAGCCTGCCGAGACTGCTGCTGCCCGCCGCGCCAATAATTCACGACTCTTGGGGCCGGGGATTTCCGTTTTTAATTGAATATGACCCATTGCAAAAATCCTTGTATAGTAAACAAAATTTGATGGGAGGTTAACCTATTGGCCCTCCGCATGGTTTAAAATCCAATAGGGTGTTCTCGCTCGATTAGAATATTGTAGAAAAAGTCCCCCGATGATAAATGAAAGGACTCATTGATGCCAAAATTCGATTTTGACTACCCGTTGCCTGAAACTTCTAGGTTGCGTGATCTAAAACCCGTACTTGTCACCTTGAGACAGCAGGCCGTCTCTCGGCGCGACTTTCTGAAACTCAGCTTGTTGGGATTTGCCGCCGCGACAATGGCGAAATTCGGCTTAGACATGACCTTGCATAAAGCCGCCGCTGCTTTTTCCACCGCGCCAACCATGCCAAATGGGGTAGCCGCCGGGGACACCACGCAGACCTCCACCGTGCTTTGGGCACACAGCACCGCGCTTGGCCCGGTCACTTTTGAATACGCCACCGCTGAAAACTTTGAAACCATTTTGGGCACATTGACCGCCGAAGTCACCGATGCAACCCTGCCCGTCAAAGTCGAAGTGAGTGATTTGACGCCGACCACCGATTATTTTTATCGGGTTACAGATGCGGCTGGCAATACCTTAATTGGCGCATTCCGCACGGCTGCTGCTTTGGGTACGTTTACAGGGTTACGTTTTGGGGTGACAGGCGATTGGCGACAAGAACTCGCGCCCTATCCTTCAATTGCCAACGCCGCCGATATGGAGTTGGAATTTATGGTGGGCATGGGCGATACCATTTATGCCGACTTCCCCTCGCCGGATGTGGATTTACCGCAATGTTTGACACTGGCCGATTTCCGAGCCAAACATAATGAGGGCTATGGCACACGCTATGATTTAAACACATGGGCGACCCTGCGTTCGCAAACCTCGTTTATCCCCACGATTGATGACCATGAAGTCACCAATGATTTTGCAGGCGGGGCAGTCCCTAGCACGGATGCACGTTTTGCCAACGATGCGGGTCAATTTATCAACGAGACGGAACTTTATCGAAATGGCTTGCAGGCGTTTTTGGAATACAACCCGATTCGAAATGAGACATGGGGTGAAACAGGCGATCCACTGACCGCCAACAAGCCCAATCTGTACCGCTATTTCACGTATGGCAGCGACGCGGCGGTGTTTGTTTTGGATGCGCGTTCGTTCCGCAGTGCCCCGCTTGAACCCGTCACCGATTTTGAAAATTTGGGACAGGTGCTGACGTTTTACCGCAATTCGTTTGATAATCAGCGTTCGATGTTGGGGCTGCCCCAATTGGAGGCCCTCACCCGCGATTTGCTGCAAGCCCAAACCGACGGCATTTTGTGGAAATTCGTGATGATGCCCGAACCTTGTCAAAATCTCGGTCTCGCTATCGCCCAAGATCGTTTTGAGGGCTACGCGGCGGAACGGGCGACCTTGATGAAATTTATCGTGGACAATGGCGTAACGAATGTGGTATTTGTCGCGGCGGATATTCACGGCACGCTGGTCAATAACATCACCTATCAATTGACCCCTGCGCCGAAAGCTGAACAACTGCCAACCGGGGCATGGGAAATCAGCACCGGGTCAGTCGCGTTTGATGCACCGTTTGGCCCGACGGTCATTGAACTGGCTATTCAGCTTGGTTTTTTGACGGAAGAAGATGTCGCGCCCTATCGTGAAGGGACACTAGCCGAAAAAGAGGCGTTTATGGCCCGCGCGATTAACGCCCAAATTGAACCACTAGGGTATCCATTAATTGGCTTGGATACGGCGGATGGTATTGACGCGGAACTGCTACAAGGGGCATGGACAGCAACCTCGACCTTCGGTTGGACATTGTTTGAAATCGCCCCGGAAACCCAACAACTGCATGTGACCACCTTTGGCATTGATCCGTACACCCGTGCCGATCTCGAAGCCGATCCACAGCCTATTCTCAGCCGTGTGCCGCAAGTCGTACAAGAGTTCACGGTCAATCCGGTGAGATAAAAATATTGGTTCTCCCCATAAATCTTTGGGGAGAACTTCACTTCTCTTTGCCGTACATCAAATTGAGAATGTCTTGCCATGAAATCAAAAGTCGGCTCTGTAATTCCTCGATAGCGAATGGAGGAGTTTTTCTATGAAGCATAGCATGGCAATTAGGACAAACAGGCCTTAAATCATCTATCGGATTAACTGAATATTCCTCTTCTTGACCAGCTAATGGAATAAGGTGATGCACATGTATATAGTCGAAACCAATCTCGCCATAGATTAGCTCAAAATCAAAACCACATACGTTACAAATTGGGCCGTAATGCTCAATACATTTTCTCCGCGCATCAGGGTTACGTTCATAACGGTTTACAAAGACCTTTGTTTTGGTACCCTCTTTAAAATTCTGATTGTTAGGAAACTCCAAAGTAGAGGGGGACGATGCCTCAATACCCTGATTAGCTATCAGATTCTTCCATGCCAATTCAAGGTCTACGGCAATCTCCGATGGGATTGTGACCCCTGACCTTTGAGGAAACCAATTAAAATCATTTGAGACGGTCTTTGGGTCTAAAAGAGGCTGCAAATCAGGATTCAACATCCTGTCAAACTCAATATCAATGTATAAAGCGGTATCTCGTTCGCTCAAATCATTCCAATTGTCATCTTGATAGGGTTCTGAAATCACAATTCCAGATGCAAAAATCCCTTTAGGTTCGAGACCTAATCGCATCAAATAGACTCTATCCCCTATATGGATACGCTGACTGTTGCCACAACTCCAATTGAAAGAACTTTTGAAGCCAAGATGAAAGGCTTCCCAATCATCGTAGAAATCCTCCCAGAAATACCTTTTAGGATTCCATATGAGTAAATAGGTTGTGGGGTCCGGCATCACGTAAATCCTCGACATAAACAAAACGCCGGACAGACTTATCACTTCCGGCGTTACTGAGGCCTAAAATAGTCTTTAGCGTGAGACTCTTACAACGCTTTCCAGTGCATTATTAAAAATATTCAGTGACTCATCAATCTGTGCCCGATTTACCACCAACGGCGGAATCCAGCGAATCACATTGGCGTAACTGCCACACGTCAACAGCATCAAATTGCGCTCTAGGCTGGCTTTGCTGATGGCTTTTGCTAAATCGGCGGAGGGCTGTCCATCTTTAACAAATTCAGTGGCGACCATCAAGCCCCACCCGCGCACATCGCCAATCACTGGGAAGCGTCCCTGTAATTCAGTCAGGCCATCTTTGAGGTATTCACCCATTTCACGGGCATTGGCGACCAATTTTTCCTGCTGGATGGTCTTGACCGTCGCAATCGCCGCCGCCATAACCACCGCGTTTCCGCCGCCATACGTGCCGCCGTGCGCCCCAACCTGCCACTTTTCCATCAATTTGCGTGGGGCAGCAATCGCGGACATGGGCATCCCCGACGCAATACCCTTCGCCATAATCAGCACATCGGGGGTAATGCCACTGCGACTGTGCGCCCAAAACTCGCCCGTGCGCCCAAAGCCGCTCTGAATTTCATCTAAAATCAGCAGCATCCCGTATTCATCGCAGATTTGACGGAGCGCCTGCAAAAATCGTGGTGGCGCGGGTACATAGCCACCCTCCCCCAAGACGGGTTCAATCAAAATGGCGGCGGTTTCATGGGGTGCGGTTTGGGTATGTAATAGCAAGTCGAGTTCACGCAAGCAAAAATCAACCGCCTCGTCTTCGCTCCACCCATAACGGTAGGCATAGGGGAACGGCGCAAAAAATACCCCGGATGGCAAAGGTTGATACCCGGCCCGATAGGTCGTTTTGCTGCCCGTCAGCGCCATCGCCAATGCCGTGCGTCCATGAAAACTGCCCTGAAAGGCAATCACATTCGGGCGGCCCGTCGCGGTTTTTGCCAATTTGACCGCGCCCTCAATTGCTTCCGCCCCGCTGTTGGAGAAGAAAAAGCAGTCAATCCCTTTGGGCATCACCGGCAAAAGGGTATCCGCCAACTCGAGGGTTTGTGGCGGAATGGCACAGTTGACCTGAGCGAAAATCAGCTTGGATGCCTGTTCCTGAATGGCCTTCACCACATTGGGGTGGCAATGGCCTGTGCTGGTGACACCAATGCCGCTGGTGAAATCAATATAACGATGGCCCTGCGCGTCATATAAATAAATCCCCTCGGCGTGATCCACCACAATTTCGGTCAGGTGTGACCACGCGGGGGAGAGATTTTGTAAAGTCATAAACAACCTCCTTAAAGAATTTTATTTTATGAGGGCGACCTATCAGCCGCCCAATTTTACATTTACAGACTGCCCATTATCACAGGGCGCGGAACGTCTCAAATTGCCACACCTCGTCATCATTGGGGCGCGGCTTGCCATATAACTCAAAGGGGTCGTAGCGATTTTTCAGCGGTGTCCAATCCGTTTGCACCGATGGGCATGGCCCAAGATAGGCATTCGCCACTTTCAAAACTTCTTGGTGCGGCAAATCGTCAGGGACGTTCAAGCCCTCACGCGGATTTTTAATCATCCAGAACACCGCCCCTAGAACAGAAGCCGCTACTTGCAGCGTGGTTGCGTTTTGCCCTGTACCAACCAATTGACGGGTTTCGTGAATATCCAACTGCGACCCGACCCACCAGCCGTTTAAGTCGTGACCGAGCAGCAGCACCCCCAGTTCGTCCTTGCCCTCGGTGATTTCATCGTAAAGGATACGCAGATTGGGCTGAAGCTCGTAATTCCGCATTTTTAATTCGTGCAGGGAAGCAATCGCGGCGTCGGTAGGTAGATAGGCATAATGCACCGTCGGGCGATACACCGGAATGTCGTCTTCCCAGACCGTCAAATGGTCGCTAATGGTGAAGGCCTCGCCATGCCGGACGACCATGCCCAGAATTTCACCGCCGGGAACCCATGAGCGTACCCACGTATTGATGCCCATTTGACTGAGGCAGATTTGATTGCCCGGCCCATACAAATGTTTCTGGGCACCGATGGGTAAACGACGTTCGTGTGTACCCCAGCCCATTTCCGCCGGAGCGATGCCTTCTTCGCGGAAGCCTTCAATTGACCATGTATTGACAAATTCATTAACCGCTTTGGGGATATTGCTGACTTGGGTATCCCGTTCGGAAATGTGAATGACCTTCGTCCCCGTTAGCATGGCAAGGAGGGCAAAATCCTCATTGGCAAGGGCATCTTCCAGATTACTTCTGCGGATACCCTTCGCATGGCCCCCTCGTAGTATAGCTTTGGTAATGTCCTCCAGTGCGATTTTTGTCCAGTGACTGACCAAGCCGGGGTTCGCCCCATGTTCGACCACCGCCGTCGCGCCGGGTTCGTTCCACGCCGAAGTCATTTTTCGCAGGGCCATGTGGCGGACATACAAAGTGCGGTCAGCAGGGGGAATGTCATCAGCATAGGGGTCCCATAACTCCACTGAGGTATTGATATACAACACATGATGATCGTGACACCAGCCAACAATATCCGGCGCGGCGATATTCCACGCGAGGTCAATCAGCAAGTCGCCTGCGCTAAGATGTTCGCCAAGCACCTGTGCCAAATTCTCTTGCGTAATCTGCTTTTGTACATACTTCGCGCCTGCTGCTAAGGTATTGGGAATGGCGTGGCGCAAATCCTCAAAATCCATGATGGTCAGCTTGGAAAAATCCATCTCAAAATGCCGCAGTAACAGGGGTTGTAGACAGCGCGACACCGACCCGCAGCCCAATACCAACACACGACCACCAAAGGGTATTTTCATTTTGTCTCCTTATCTAAGCCGTATAAAGCCTCAATGAGTTTGTCTTCCAAATCTTGAGGATTATCATAAACAATCGCCATAGTCGCCAGTCCCCCCACCGTTGTTGAAAAAGGGGCATCCGATTTTCTAAGATAAATGATGGGTTTGCCCAATGCAGCGGCATAACCAATTTCAATGCCGACCCCAATCACCTTTTCCGAAACTTCCGCAATCAATACATCGGCTTGTTGGATGGATTGGAGCGTGGCGGCCATCATTTCGCGGGCCTGCCCCGGTTCAAAAGAATACTGACAGACAAAATCAATACTTTCCATGTCTAACCAGCGCAAACCCGCGACCACATGGGCAATGGCGGTGGCGTACTGTTGCCGATGTTCATAACTTCTCGAAATAAAAGCGGTTTTCATGAGTTTATGAAACGATTGTTGGGGGTTGTGTGACGCTCCCCATGCCTTGCGGTAGGGGCTTCTGAGGCACGCTTGCGTCTTGACTGCCCGCTACGTTCTGCCTCACCTCTGCGTCCCAGAGGGAGTGCTCGATTTAAAATGTTGATAGCAGCGTTGTGATCACGGTCTAAGGATAGCCCGCAACGGCACTCCACCCAACGGTCTGCTAAAGTTAAGTCTTCAAAAAGCGCACCGCAGTTCGAGCAAGTCTTGGAGGTATAGGCCGGATTCACGACGATGACTTGACGACCAGCATCTACCGCTTTGTTCGTCAGCAACTGCGTGAAGATGGACCAACCCGCATCCAGAATGCTCTTGCTGAGGTGTTTGTTCCTGACCATGTTCTTGACTTTGAGTTCTTCAAGCGCGATCAGGTCATAGTGTTTGACCAGCGTGTAGCTGAGTTTATGGGCATAATCCCGTCGCTGATTTTTGATATGGTGATGATGGCGTTGCAACCGACGTTTGGCCTTGCGACGGTTTTTGCCGCCCTCCTTTTTGCGTGCCAACGCCCGATTCAAAACCCGTAGCTTCTTTTGCGATTTTTGATAGAACTGGGGATGATCTACTTTAGCCCCGTCCGAGGTCGTGAACAGCGCGGTGACACCCAAATCCAGCCCAATGACTTGTCTCGTTTTGGGCAGTTCGGGTTGATCGGGCACTTCACAGGTGAACACCACGAACCACTGCCCTGCTTTTTGCACGATTTGAGCAGTCTTAACTACCCCTGCCATCTGCCGATGCCAGCGCACCCGCACCCGTCCGATACCCGAAATCCGAACGCGACGCCCGTCAATGGCTACCCCGGTACCAAACTGCTTAAACTCAATCGAATGAAAGCGGTCAGCACTTTTGTAGCGGGGATAGCCCGGTTTTTCCCCTGCCTTGACTCGTCGGAAAAACCCTTGAAAGGCATTCTCAGCACGCTTGGCGAGTCCCTGAAACACATGCGAATGCACGTTTTTAGCCGCCGGGATAGTCTTTTTATAACCCTTCCGCATCGCTTCAAATTCTGGCGAGGTGGGACGACGCTTTTCGGTTTGATAGGTGTAGCGCCACAAATCCAAGCACATGTGGTAGTAGTGGCGTGCCACCGCAAACAGATTCAACAGGTCTTTCTCCTGCTGTGCATTGGGATAGAGACGATACTGGTATGCTTGGTAGCCCATATTAACCGCGTGGTTGTTTTCATGATATTGGTTGTGTAGTATAGAGTACCTGATGCCTTTGTCAAATTTTGCGCCTTATATCCCCATGCCTCAAGGCAGGGGCTTTACCGCGCTCTTGGTAAACTTTCGTGCAGAAACAAAAGGAGCAATCCTATTTGGACTGCTCCCACTGTGTATTTTCTTTTTAAAAGCGTGTTTTTATTCCAGTGCGACTTGGCGTCCGGCGTCGAGCATAATCAGCACACCGTAATTGTCGCACAAAGGGTCATCTAAATAGTTCGGCAGTAATTCTTTCAGTTCAAACCCTACCCGCCGCTGTGCCGAAAGCGTGGGGTCTACGATTTTATCCATCAATAAGGCCTCAAAATATTGCATGGCGGTCATTTTATCTTTGACAGCGCCATAGCCGCTTAACATGCCACCCGCGATTTGCCCCTTGAGGCCCAAACGATGCACCAAGTCTTGGCGTGCTCTATACAGACCACGTGCAATACCCATCCGTCGTGAATGGGGATGTACACTCACATCCGCCCCATACAGCCAATCGCCGTTGGGTTGATGGGAGGTTAGCCAGCCGCCCTGAATGATGTCGTCGAAACGGGGATGTTTACTATGCCCATGCGTATAATGCAAACGCACGGTGCTGGTCGCGCCTACAACCTGTTCACCATGTAGGGCCACAAACTGCCCATCGGGGAAAATCTCTAAGTGTTTCAGATAATGCTCGGCTTTAAAACGCTGCTCTGGGGCGAGTGTTGGAAAAACGATGTCTTGCAGGCGTTCCAACTGCCGCGCATGTTCAGGCTGTGTTGACGTAATCACGATGCCGCTTTTGAGTATTTGATGAACCATGATGCCCCAATTCCTTTTTCCCTTTAACTCCTTTATCCATGAATAATCGGGCAGACCACCTTCTGGCAGCCTGCCCCATAGAAATCAATACATTGGGCGATAATCCGGGTTATGCCACACAATCAACATGCCAGCGTTGCCAGCCAGCGGTTCGTCGTTGTAATAATCCACGAGCCGCAGTGCCTTGAAGCCGCGCCGCATCTGCATCGAGACCGTTGGGTCTTCGATTTCATGCTTGACAACTTTATCGGCATATTCGGCAACACTCATCAGATGTTGATAGCGGTGATAACCCATCAACATGCCAACAGCATAGAATCCACGTAAATTGAGTCGTTTGATAAATTGGAAACGGGCATCATAGAGCGTGCGGCCTATGCCCATCCCTTGAAAAGCTGGATGGACAGCAAATTCCGCGCCATAGAGCCATTGACCATTGGGGTCATGGTTGTTGAGTTCAAGGCCACCAATCATTTTCAGCCATGGCTGAGGGGTGGCGGTTGGAGGTTTATTCGTTCGCATGGTCGTGGCAGTACCCACCACACGGCCTTGCGGGGTTACTGCAACAAATTGACCTTCACGAAATCGGCGCAACTGTTGTTGGATGTGGGGACGCGACATTGCCATCGGCTCGCCCACCTCACCACCAAAGGCAAGGGCTACGATTTCATGAATGGCCTCCGAATCTTCAAGGCGGGTATTCCTCACAGAGATGAGTGATGGATTGGTTTTGATAGTCATAGGGGATGTTCACTTCCGCTTTTTCTTTTTCCTCTGGTTTCACCTGATAACGGGGATTCTCTTAAACCCCTGCCACCGAGCGAGAATTTTCACAAAAAAACTACTTGCATTTCGATTCAATTCGCTATATCATTCACATCGTATTTTGGCTTGATCCAAAAATCTTTGGTTGCGTTTTATGACAGCAACAGAAAGATTTTTTTCATTTAAATCAAGAGCCGTTCAAAGATTCACGAAGATTGAGGACAGTTTCCCTGTATGAAGGCCATCGCGTACTATTTGATCTGGATGTCTAAAGAACTCGTAGATGGATACTAGCGTCGCATCTTCAGATCATCGTCCGCGCTTTCAACTCGGGCGGTTAAAGCTCAAGGCGCACGGAGGGCTACTCGCTCTCCCGGCAACACTATGGCTTTTCCTTCTTTTCCTCTTACCTCTCCTGATTGTATTCACCATTAGCTTCATGGAACGTGGTCGGGGCGGCACGGTCATTTATGACTGGTCACTCGAAAGTCTGCGTCGCAACTTCCACGATAATTATCTCTACGTCACCACCGAAGGCTATTGGCTTATCTTCAAACGTTCGCTGAATATTGCCTTTACGACGACGTTTTGGTGCCTTGTATTGGGCTATCCGCTGGCCTTTTTTATCAGTACCCGTCGTAAAGAGTGGGTTCAAAAATTCAGCTTATTTCTCGTCATCTTGCCTTTTTGGACAAACTTCGTCATCCGCACCTATGCGTGGCGCGTATTGCTGGGCAACAACGATGATGGCCTCTTGAACCACACCCTGCTTCAACTAGGATTGATTGAAGAACCCTTAAAATTGATGTTCACCACCAAGGCGGTCACGATTGGGATGGTGTATGGCTACCTTCCCTTCATGGTGCTGCCTATCTATGCAGCCGTTGAACGATTCGATTTTAAGTTAGTCGAAGCGGCCCATGATCTGGGTGGGAATGATTGGACAGCCTTTTGGCGTGTCATCTTTCCCTTGACCTTGCCGGGTGTCATTGCAGGTAGCATCCTTGTGTTTATCCCGGCCATTGGCACTTATATCACCGCCGAAATGTTGGGCGGGACAAAAGGCATGATGATTGGGTCGTTGATCTACCGCAATTTCAGAGGTACGGGTGACTGGACACGCGGGGCAGCAACTTCGATGGTGCTCATGGCAGTGGTCGCAGTTGCGCTCGTCGTCTATGCCCTTGTCGCCCAGCGTACTGAAAATACCCCCAGCAAAGCATCTGCCCATCATTCGGCAGACGTCTTATCACGGGCCTTTGGGCTGTTGGCCGCGATGATAGCGCCAATTACTGGCTCTATCTCACGCCAATTTCTCCTCCTTTCCGATGAACTAAACCAGCGCCGCCGCCAAAAATTTGGGTTGAGTCCGGCACTTCGCATGAAGCGGGATTTAATCATTCGTCGAACTGCACCAGTCTTGATGTGGGCCAACGCACTTTTTTGTTACGTCTTTTTGTGGGTGCCCATCATCGTCTTATTGGTGTTTTCGTTCAATGATTCCAACTCCACAGCCGTCTGGCGTGGCTTTAGCACCAAATGGTATAGCAAACTTCTCAGCGGCGGCATTGACGTTGACGCGGACTTAACGACTGACCTGCTACTTCAATCGGTAAAAGTCAGCCTCATCGTCGGTGTCGCCGCAACTCTCATATCAACCATCGTTGCTGTGATGGTTTCTCTTAGTATGGCACGAAGTCGTTTTATAGGCAAGCGTCCACTGGAAGGTTTGCTCTATTTACCAGTGGGTATTCCTGAAATTACACAGGGTATTTCGCTGCTGGTTTTCTTTAATATCGTCTTCGATTATGCTGCCAAACACCTTGATATTACGTTGCGTTCTGGCTATCTGACCCTCATCTTGTCGCACGTCGCCTTTTGTATCCCCTTTGTGGCGATTGTGGTGCGGGCACGCTTGGCAAATATGAACCCTCATTTTGAAGAGGCGGCCCGTGATCTGGGGGCAAATGAATGGCGAACCTTCTGGCGCGTTACCTTCCCATTGATGCTGCCGGGGGTTGTCGCAGGTGCATTATTAGCATTCACCTTATCGCTGGATGACTTCATCATCAGCGAATTTACGAAGGGTCTCAATACCTCGACCCTAACCGTTGTGGTGTACAGTATGGCGCGGCGCACGGTGACGCCGGAAATCAACGCCATTTCCACCATGATGATTATCGTTTCCACCTTGTTAGTTGGACTCTCGCTTGTGTTGCAAGGACGCAGCGCGGGTAAAGCCTAGTACGTCAACAACCAAATATTTGTTTTTCTCGATAGACAGAGAGGGATCGTCATGTACAAAATAGCTGTCTTAGTTTTTTCGCTTTTCCTAGTGGTGGCAATTCTAACCCCTGCCGCTGCACGTCCTACCATGGCGCAAGAAGGGGCGACCACTTGGATATGCCCCGAAGGCTATGAAGGGCAAACCTTAAGTGTTTATGGCTGGGCAACCTATATCGGGTCGAACACCATTCCCGATTTTGAGGAACTGTGCGGCGTTACCGTGCAATATGATGTCACAGATGGCAATGAAAACACCCTCACCCGTCTGCGTGAAGGCAACCCCGGCTGGGATGTCATCGTCATCACCGATTACATTGTGCAAACGATGGTTGAACAAGAATTGCTGATACCCATCAATTACGATCTCATCCCCAATTGGGCCAACATAGGCGATACCTTCAAGGGACGCAGCTATGACCCTGAAAACACCTATACCATTCCTTACCAATGGGGGACAACTGGGGTCGGCTATAATATAGAAGCAGTTGGAGAAATCACCTCTTGGGAACAGGTCTGGGAACACGATGGCCCTGTGTCATGGCCCGAAGACCTGCGTTTTATGATCGGCGTCGGCCTGCAAATGCTTGGTTATGACCCCAACACCAAAGATGAAGATGAAATCGCCGAAGCCGCCGAATATCTTGTTGAAAAAGGCAGCAATGTCGTTGCTATTACCCCAGATGACGGTCAGGTACTGTTGGCAGGTGGCAATGTGGACATCGCGCTGGAATATAGCGGGGACATCCTCCAAATTATCCAAGAATGCGAATGTGACGATTTTGGGTATGCCCTTCCCGAAGAAGGCGCGAATATCTTCATTGATAATCTGGCAATCCCAACCGATGCGCCCAATCCTGATCTCGCCAATGTCTTTATTGATTACATCCTTGACCCACAGGTTGGCGCGGACATCAGCAACGAAATCGGCTATGGTACGCCGAACCAAGCGGCGCTCGATCAGGGCCTGATTCTCGAAGAATATTTGAATAATGGTATTACCTACCCCGATGAAGAGACGATGGCACGTCTATGGACAGTGGATGCTAACACGGATATCGAAGAAGCCTATATTGATGCGTGGGATCAAATCACCATCTTTATCGGACAATAGAAGCAACTTGGCTAGCGAGAACTTTGGGGGCGGCGCGTTCGCCCCTTTTTAGAACCTTATTTTTTCTTGTTTGTTTCAGGGCGACTCCAGAACTTAGTGGTTTTCACTGTATCGTCTTCTGCTCGCCTCTAGTATAGGTAGTCGGAGGAACTGATGACTGCAATTGATGTTGAACTTAGGCACGTCGTCAAAGAGTTTGCGGGTCGGCGCAAGGAAAATGCGTCGGTCAAGGCAGTGGATGACGTCTCACTACAAATTCACAAGGGCGAATTTTTTGCCCTACTTGGCCCCAGTGGGTGTGGTAAGACTACTACCCTACGCATGATTGCCGGGTTCGAAGATGTCTCGCGTGGGGAAATCCTGATTCGTGGCAAGCAGGTACAAGGGGTTCCGCCGTTTCACCGTCCCGTCAATACGGTGTTTCAAGATTATGCCCTGTTCCCCCACATGAACGTTCTCCAAAATGTGATGTTCGGGTTACAGATGGAAGGTGTCTCACGCGCCGAAGCCAAACAGCGAGCGATTGAGGCTCTTGAATTGGTGCAACTGCCCCACACCGCCGAGCGCAAACCGCGTGAACTGTCGGGTGGTCAGCAGCAGCGTATTGCCCTTGCCCGTGCCCTTGTCAAACGCCCCACCGTGCTGCTCCTCGACGAGCCATTGGGAGCGCTAGACCTGAAGTTGCGCAAGGCCATGCAGTTTGAATTGAAGGAAATGCAGTTGAAACTCGGCATCACCTTCATCTACGTTACCCACGACCAAGAAGAAGCCCTAACCATGGCGGATCGCATCGCAGTCATGAATTACGGCAAGGTGCTGCAAGTCGGCACACCTGAAGACATTTATGAACGCCCCCATACCCGTTTCGTGGCGGACTTCATTGGCGAAACCAATTTTATCAAAGGCCGCCTGTGTGACCGGGCCGGGGCACGTGGTGAGGTCGAACTCCCCAGCGGTTATAAGGTCGGTGCGGTGTTAGATGACCCTGCCATGAGCGTTGGCAGCGAAGTCACCGTAGCGATTCGGCCTGAAAAATTGACGCTGAAACATGGCAATGGGGCAGAACCATATCACGATTCCGGCACAACGCTGATTCCGGGTCGGCTGCAACAATCGGTCTATATTGGCACGGACACGCGCCATGTCGTCAGCTTTGGTTATAACGGCAGCAGTTCGCAGGTCGTGGTGCGTACTCAGAATTTCCGCCGCAGCGAAGACGAACAGTTCCAAAATGGTGAGAATGTCTTTGTCTATTGGGTGGATGAAAACGCCCGTGTTCTGGTAGACTAATTTATCATCATTCACATAAGTCCGAAATGAAGGCGGTTTGGTGAATGAACCGCCTTTTTGCTTTTAAAGAGGGATTTTTATGGCCTTAAATCAATATGGTGCTGTCATGACCTTCGCAATCGAACTAGAAGCCAAATTAGCCGAATTTTATGAACAGGCCGCCGCCGCCACCCCCAACCATGCCGATGAACTCCTCAGCCGTGCCAAAGCCAGCAAGAGCCGCAGTCAAAAAATTGAACAATCCCGACGCGAAAACGTGACCGAGATTACGCTGGAACCCATTGACGACTTGGATGAGGCCGATTATGCACTTGACCTCTCAACCTACACGCCATCGAATATCAACGCGGTGGAGGGTGTGGTGCAGAAGTTTTATACCGAGGCCTCGCCCAAAATCAACGTGCGGGAGGCGCGGCGGGTTTTGGAACGCTGCCTTAAAGAACACAGCCGATTAGACCCATTGGCCTAATTGGGAAATTAAAAAGGGGCGATTTATAGCAAATCACCCCTTTGTTGTCGTTTTGCGAAGCTGACTTATGACGCGGCGGGGACTGCCGGGGCGTTGGCAGATTCCTTCAAAAACGAGGCGATGGTGTCGGCGGTACGTTTGGTATAGAGCCAGACCATGCCGGGTTTGACATCTGTGCTGCAAATGACCGCCAGTGACATCAAATAGGGGTCTTGAATCTCGACCACATAAACCCCGCTGCGATTGCCTTCCAGATAGACGGCATTAAATTGATTTTCGTCTAGAATCCGCGCCAAGGTGTCGGTGGCGGGGTGTTCAACCGACAGGGCGCGAGTCAGCAGCACCAAGTCATAATCTTCGAGTGCCCCCGATGCCCCTGCCAAATTGCCGTCGCCATCAATCAGGCCGACAAAATGGGCACGGATATGCCCAAACAGCGTCGCCAATTCATTGTTGATACG
This sequence comes from Chloroflexota bacterium, assembly GCA_024434115.1. Taxonomy (GTDB): domain Bacteria; phylum Chloroflexota; class Anaerolineae; order Aggregatilineales; family J027; genus CFX10. The sequence goes on along the minus strand of QMIT01000009.1, from coordinate 118,534 downwards.
TTCAAACTGCTGACGATTGAGGAGCAAGGTTGCCGGACGAGTGGCTGGATTGATTTGGCGCTGACGATCACGGACAGGAATTTTTGGCTGGTCGCCAGATTCGGGTTTGTCCTCTTTTTGGGTGCGTTTATATAAATCTATCTGACGCTCAATTTGCATCATCACAAACTGCATATTGATAGGCTTATGCAGATAATCACACGCCCCTAAACGCATCGCGGCGACGGCGGATTTTGCCGAGAGTTCATCATCAATCATGATGACCGGGGTACCGGGCCGCAAGCCCCCCACTACCGCTAACAAGTCCATGCCGCTTAAGTCTGGCAGGCGGGTCTCAGTAACAACCATCTGAAACTCCCCAAGCAAAATCTCGCTGAGAGCGTCTTCAAATGTCCCCGACTTGACGGTCAAATAATCCTCGGTGGATTCCAGCATATCCGAGAGATCACTTAGCAGCTTTTTGTCTTCCCCCACCAGTAAAACGCGGCCCTTCAATGCTTTGGCGGTTGTGGTCATGTCTCAGTTCCTCATGCAGAGCTTACGATGATGGGGTCTCACGCCCCAGTATGGTTTTTGGGTCTACCCACATGAGCAGTCGGCCTTCGTGAATGATCCCGGTGGTGTCCAACTGCTCAACATTAAGAGTCACTATCTGTTTAATTTGTTCCACCAGCAACGCCACTTGTTGGCGGCCCTGCCGAATAACAATCAATGGGGCTGACAAGGATGGAAGATCTTTGGCTCGGCCCACCCGCGCCCGATAATCTATCACCGGAGTGACCTGCCCCCGTACATTCGCCACCCCCAGCCAATCACTCGGCATATCGGGGATAGGGCTGACGGCGATTAGGGGAATGATTTCACTCACCACCTCAATCGGCAGGCCAAACTGTTGTTCCCCCATTTCAAAGACCACCAGTGATCGCTGCATATCATCCTCATGAATGGGGAGGACTTGATTGTTTACTACGTTCGGTGGTCAGCCATAACACCATTTCGATATGCGGGACAGCGGTTGGCACAAGGCTGATTTCGTCCATAATCTTGCCCATCTTGGCCCGCAGCGCAACCGTCGCATTTTCCGGGCTGGCGTCGGCTAACCAAGGGGCATCACAAACTACTTGAATTCCGACATCAATGCCCTGTCGCAAACCATGTAGATTAATGACCTGTCGTTCGCCTGCGTTTAAGATGACCCCCACCAGCGAGGCCACCGCACTTGCCACTTGTGCGCGGCTGGCCGTGTTAAAACCTAAGAGTGAAGCCGCCCGACGTGCAATATTGCGGGCCAGCATCACATCCATGCTGTCTTCTACCTGAATCACCATCACCGGGGGAATTTTGACGCGCTGTCCTTCTGACATAAATTGCTAGAGCATATCCTTCATTTGAAAAAGTCGGATACAACACTATTCGATCAGCCCTAGCTCACGTAAGGTGTCCAGCAGATGCTCCCCGGCAAAAATATCTTTGGGGATATAATCGTCTGCTCCCGCCTGCAACCCAGTCATCGTATCTTTGGCACTGCTTTGTTCGGTTAACATAATCACCGGAATATCTTTGGTATCCGGGTTACGCTTCAGCCGCCGACACACTTGATAACCATCCATTGAAGGCAAGTTGATGTCCAAAACAATTAGGCGGGGGGGATTGATCATCGCTTCACGAATCGCCTCCGGCCCATCTCCGACTACCTGTACTGTTAATCCTGTATTCTCTAGTGTGTGTTTAATCTGTTCAGCCTGTGTCGGGCTGTCTTCCACTAGCAATACATCGTGAGCCATGTATCACCTCAATTCTGCCTGAATTGTACACCCGTCTGCCCAATGCCATTTATGCTTTTGGGTTATAGTCTTCTAACGCGACGGTTTCAGTATTTCAACCTTTTTGAACCCATCTAACGATAATGATTGCCAGCCTGTGCCAAGCGGGTGATTGCCCGACCAATTTCGCCGACTGGCAAAATATATTCGGCGGCACCACGCTCCACCGCTGCCCCCGGCATTCCATAGACCACACAGGTTTCTTCATTTTGCACAATCGTGCGAGCGCCATAGGCAAAAAGCCGGGCCATCGCGTCCGCCCCATCATCCCCCATGCCTGTCAGCAATACCGCAATGACTTTGCGACCATACACACTAGCCGCACTGTCAAACAAAGCATCTACCGAGGGCTGATGGCGATAGTGGCCTTTGTCGGGAATAAGCTCAACCCGCCCCTCCTGAGAAAGCTGCATGTGATAGCCACCGGGGGCAAGCCAGACCTCACCCGGCTCTGGATATTCACCCTCTAGCGCCAACCGCACCGGTAAGACACAGCGCCGTCCCAGCCAATTCGCCAGACCGGGCACAAAATCGGCGGATAGATGTTGGGTGACGAGAATGGGCAGTGGAAAATCTTCAGGCAGGTAGCTCAAGACTTGGGTCAAGGCCCCCGGCCCGCCTGCGCTTGCCCCAATCACCACTATTTCGGGTAAATGATGGGTGTCAGCTTGGATATTGGGCAGCGAATCCAACCGCTGTTCTAGTTGATCTAATGAGCGCCGTCGCACGACGGAGACCCCAGCCATCAATCGTAGCAAACGTAAATATTCTGTGCGCTTGGCCTCGTCCTGCGGAGAAGCCGTCGGTTTATCAATCGCAGCTAAGGCCCCCGCCTCAATCGCCAGCATCGCATAATCTACTTCACGCTGCCCTAACCCGGCTGAAACGACCACAATCGGCGTTGGGGTGTTCGCCATAATGTGCTGGGTGGCCTGCAAGCCATCCATATTGGGCATCTGGATGTCCATACTAATGACATCCGGGCGGAGTTCTTCCACCAAACGTAGGGCTTGCACGCCGTCCTCGGCCTCACCTATCACCATCAGGCCCGGAATGTTGTTGATCAAATCTACAAGGAAGCGCCGCGTGGTCATCGAATCTTCAACCACCAGCACCTGCACCATTGACATTGTTTCCATAGGACTCTATTTGCCTCATCTCTTCTAAGATGGTTTGTCTGATCTAATTTTTTGCTATCCAGCCCTATCCAAATTTATCCCACATCGGTATTGAATGACTATAATACGGCAAAGGCGTTTTTTTACGCCAGCATTCTTTATTCTTCTATAAATAAGGGGCTTGCACGATGGGATTGCGAATTGGCTGTCCAGTCTGCCGCAGCCGACTGACCATTGATCTGCAAAGTGGACTGGTCTATTGCAAAGAATGTGGCTATCAACCGATACGGGAATGGCAAAATTTACCCCCTGCCGAAGCCCGCATTCAACTTCATCCACTGACACTCAAGGGCCAAACAAAAGCCAAAGGGGAAATGATTGAATGCCCCAACTGTGGCGGGGATGACCTTGAGCCTGTTCCCGGTCAGTCCATGATCCACTGCCCCACCTGTGGCAAAAAATATCCCATTAAGTCCCACAAATCGAAGTCAAGCAATAAAATACCTCATGCCGAAAAATCTTTGCGGGCTGTATTGATGGAGCGTTATGGGAAAGCCGTTCAATGGGATGTCACGGGACGGGTCATGGACTGCACCAGTTGTGGAGCGCAATCTATCATGCCACCCGAAGATTTAAATGAGCGCTGCCCATTTTGTGACTCCCAATTTGTGATTGTCCACGACAATGAGGGGAAATTGGATGCCCCCACCAAAATTATCCCCTTCAAAATTACTGCCCCTAAAGCGCGGTCTTTGGTAGATGAAAAAATCAACAGCAGCCTCAGTCGCTTTTTACATGACAAAATTGCGCGGGTCACGGGCAGTCCGGTGTTTTTGCCATTTTGGGTTTTTGAAGTCACTACCGAAGTTCGCTGGCGCTATCCGCAGGGGATTGTGGCCTCTGGCATGGAAAGTTTTGTTCAGTTGTCCGATCCCATTTACGCCGCGATTGCCAATCAGGATATTGTGCCCCATCTGCTGCCATATGACTTGTCGGAACTGCGTGACTATGAACCGGGTTATCTTGCCGGAATTCGCGCACAGTTATATCAGATTGACATGGTGCAGGCCGCCACCCCGATTGTGAAAAAGGCAGTCGAACAAGCTAAAAAAGAGGTCAAAAGCAAACGCCCCCGCAGCATCTCGGCCTACAGCAACAGCGCTGCCGAATTCCCCTTGCGAGCCTATCTCAATATCGAAACCTATGTACCCCGTGTGGCCTACGAATTTATGCTGCTGCCGATCTGGGTCATCCTACTGCACGAAGCCGACGATGACATCCGTCGTGCATTGGTTAATGGGCAGACAGGCGAGGTATATGTAGATGGGTTTAGTCTATGGGGGCGTAGCCAAAATGGACAGTGATGGAACATGGACGAGGCGGCTTTGAATCAACCGCCTCCTAGCAAAACAATCACTATTGAGATTGCGAATCAACCCATTCGGCGATAGCGGTTATCAACCAGTCAGAATACTCAGTATCGAAAAGGTCGGTACCGTGCCGAGAACCACTGAAAAGTCGTACCAGTGTATTGCTGTCAGTTAAATCGAACAGGGTCGTCACCGCAATGGCGCTTTCTCTATCGCTGCGAGCCGAGACCAACATCAAAGGCCGGTCTGCATTGGCTTCTACCGCATCTTCGGTGGTCACACCACGAAAATTAAGACCGGGGGAAAGGGCCACTGCCGTGCGGATTTTTTCATCGTTGGCCCAACCGCGTATAGCTAGATTGCTGCCAATGCTGGCCCCGATCAACGAAATGGAGTCGGGGTTGATGCCTTCCTGTTGACGCAGCCAATCAATCCATGCTTGCACATCTTCTTCGGCCAATGCCCAATCCGTTGAGCCACCTGTTTCGCCATGACCACGTAAATCCACATTGAGTACCGCCATGCCGTAATCATCCACCAGCACGGGCAGCAGCGTTTCCCAGTCACCGCGCCGACGCCCCAACATATGCATCAGGATAACGGCAGGGACAGGTTCTTCACTTTCTGGTATATAAAAATCACCCACTAAGACCAACCCATCACTGGCTTCCAGTTCAACTCGTTGGGCTTCCGGGAGGGCGTGGGCAGTGGGGGCAGGTGAAATCAACCCCACCAAAAGGATACAAACAAGCGCAATCCATTTTTGCATGAGATGATCCTTTCATTAGATTCTGGCGATAGTAGGCCACTACTGATACAATTTTCCTACTATTCTCCTGTTCAAGGATTTGAGGATGCCATTCCGTACTGTACTGCTGGATACCGATGACGTACTCTATATCCATCCTAAACCCGACCGACATTTACAAGATTACTTGGCGGCCTATGATTTACAACCCCGTCATCCGAAGGTTGTTCAAAAAGCCCTAAAAGCAGCCCATTTTGATGTATTGCATGGGCGAATTAGCCGACAGGATTATTATGACGCCATTTTGACTTTTCATGGTCTCCCCCAACAAGCCCTCTCTTATGGGCGATCCGTTTTATTGGCGGATGCCGCCGCCATCCAACCTATTGTGGGTGCGGTGGAGACCTTATTGGAATTACAGGACAGCGGGGTAGCCATTGCCATTGCTGCCAATACCGAACACCCAACCGACGATTTAGTCACTTGGTTGGAGGATGCTGGCTTTCCACGAGATTTATGGTGGATGGTTTTGACCTCGTGCGAAATTGGTCTTACCAAGCCTGATCCTGCCTTTTTTAAGGTGGCCCTCCAAGCCGCTGACATCTCGACTGATGAGATACTCTATGTAGGTCGTGATTTCTATGAATTATCCCTTGTGGGCGAACAGGGCATCATGCCAGTCGCGTTTCAACCCGATAACCCTGAAAACATTGGCGGATCGAGCATCATTCATTCCTATGAAGAACTTTATCAGTTGGTATTGGGCTAGGTTGGCATATTATTGCCTGACGTATTGCCGCCGTGCCCTTGCCGCCTCAGAAGCCTATCGTGTATCCTGAAGGCTCGATTTTTATTCCCTAGCGTCTTTATCAGAAATTTCATGAAACAACCAAATCTCAAACTCCTCCCCATTCTTGTTTGCCTGCTCATTGTGGGGATTTTGATGCCACCCACAGTCCACGCCCAAACTCCATTAGAGACGGTGCTCCAGCGCGTCAAAGACTATTTTGCCCAGCAATTGGGGCGCAACTATACGTTGGTTAACTACACCTATCAGTTGACAACATGGCAAGATTCCAGCCTCGGTTGTCCGCAAGCCGGGGTAAGTTATGTACAAGGCGAGGTGCAGGGCTATATCTGGCAATTTACCATTGACCAAGACCCGACCACCTATGAACTACATAGCGATGTAAATGGCAACACCGTTGTGTTATGCACCCCCATCAACCGGACGGTGGCAATTGGCTATCGGAGCTATCAAAACACGGCGTTTATGATTGACTACCCCGAAACATGGCAGGTTGCGGCAAGTGAAGACCTGTCACTGGTGATTATCTCACCCGACGGCACGAAAAATTGCGCCAACCCCCTCATCGAAATTCAGCATAAAGTGGGTGTTGGCAATGCCGATTTGTTGCTCAATGAGGCCATTCGAGAAGCGGGCTTTGTCGAAGATTTGCAAGCCCCCAACGCGATTGGGGCCAGCACCGCCCTAACTGCGCAATATAAAGCAATTTGTGGGGAGGTCGTCCATCAATTTCGTACCACTGCCATTCCGGTGGGTGTGGAAGGCGACGGCTATGTCATTCTGCAATCCGCCCCACTGGAACAATATGAGGGGTGGGCAGGCAACTTTTTGGCGATTTTGGATTCCTTTGAATTTTCGACGGGCCAAGTCGCTGCTGATGATACAGGGGTAACACCCGTTCCAACTGGCAATACGGCCCAATTGTTGGCGGGGTACCCCTTCGCCCATGTGTTTGCTAATGATGTCTATCTGGGATCGTATGTTTATTTACCGGGGTATGGCGTCACCAACAATGCCCGTCGGGATCGCCGGGGATTGAATTTTTCCCCCAATGCTCAATATCTGGCCTATTTTGAATTGCTGGAAAATGGTAATCAACGCTTAGAGGTGTCGGATACAGGCAAACGCAGCGTCATTTTTGCCAATCCTGTTGCCACCAATTTCCCGGCAAGCTGGTCAATCACTGGCGAACGTATCGCCTATTTAACACCCGCTGACCAAGTAGGCCTGCTCACCGTCAGCACCGCCCTGCCCAATGGAGATGATAAACAAACACTGGGGACAGTACCATTCACCGAGGGCTGTGAAGTTGAAACCAGTCCATATGTGGCGGAACGCCTGTATCAGCGCGAAACTGGGCCATATGGCAACCCGTTTAGTTTTGATTGGCTACCTGACAATCGTTTTCTATACACAACTTCCTGTGCGGGGGAAGGCTTGGCGATTTGGAATCCCACCGATAACACCTCCCTCAATTTGGGGTCAGATTTACGCCATGCGGTTCTATCACCTGATCGTCAGCAGTTGTTGGCTTTGGCAGGCAATCAAACCGTACTCATCAATATGATGAACGGCGAACGCACCGAAATTGCCATGTTGGATACCCCCGATCAATTGGCATGGGCCGCCAACAGCAGCAAATTTTATTACACCACCTATGCGCCTTCAGGTGAGCCGTTTGAGGTCAGCGACCCCACCCTCCAAGAACGCGCCGAAGAACAATTAGGCATCTTCCCCTATCTGTCGGTATTGAACACGGTGTCCATCATCGAATATGACCTCAGCAACGGCACAGCCATCCCCATCTGGCAGGGTCAGGGTTATGCCATCGGGAAATTGGCCGTCGCCCCCAATCAAGCTGGCATTGTCTTTAGCCTTATCCCCAGTGACCGTGACATGATTTTGGGATTCGCGCAAAACGTGGACACTACCCAATTGCGTTTTGCCATGCCGGAAACGAAGCTGTATTTCCTTGCACCGGGATCAACCGAGCCAAGCCTGATTGCCATTTCGTCGCAGCCAACTTTTGGGCAGGCCATCCCATCCGCCGCGCCGCCGCAGCCACCGACAGTACCCCAGTAAACGGGAGGGAAGACCATGCAATTGAGGCGTTTTAGCGACCCTCGTGAATTTTTGCAGGATGCCGAGGCGTTTTTGATGGAACGAGAAGCCGAGCACAATTTAATTCTCGGTCTGACCAATACCCTGATCCACGACCCGGAGGTTTATCCACAGTTTTATTTGGCAGTGGTCGAGGATGCGGGCAAAATTGTCCTAATAACCATCCGTACCCCGCCACATAACCTGATTATTTCGCATGTCACCCGCCCGGATGCCCTCACCGTCTTGGCAAATGATGTGCAAAGCGCTTATGGTATCCTGACGGGGGTAATTGCGACGGTCCCGATTGGCAAAACCTTTGCGGATTTATGGCAGGCCATGACCCGCCAACCTTATCGGCTCAACATGCGCGAACGTATCTATCAGCTTTCGCACGTCAACTCGGTGACAGGTATCCCCGGCTCGTTTCGAGTTGCCACCCCCGATGACCGCCTGTTGTTGATTCAATGGTTTGCCGCCTTCCGCCAAGAAGCGATGGGAGTCGTGGACAATTCAGATGTGCCCCAACTGGTAGATCGTTATTTCGTCTCCGAGACCCGCAAAATATATTTATGGGAACACGACGGCGAGGCAGTTTCGATGGCAGGGCGCGGCGGCCCTACCCCCAACGGCATCCGTATTGGGCCAGTGTATACACCGCCCGAATTTCGCAAAAAAGGCTATGCCAGTGCCTGTGTCGCTGCCCTCAGTCAATTGCAACTGGATACGGGACGTAAATTCTGTTTCCTCTACACCGACCTTAGCAACCCGACCTCCAACCACATCTATCAAGAAATTGGCTATGAGCCGATTTGTGATGTGGACGAATATCGGTTTGACACGCCTGTAAATTCGTAAGGGCGACTTTTTTAATATCGCCCAACCCCATTATTTCTAAAATTTGGCAGTAAATGGCAGTGTCTTGTCTCGTGTTGGCAGTGCGTTTTGGGCCATGATGACGGCATCGGTTCAATTCAATTTGATCTGCCGGATCAGGAGAATTTTAGATGGCTCAACAGGCAACTTTAGCTCGTCAAACCGGAACGCTCAATCTATTCAAACTGCTGTGGCGGGGGGATGCGGTACTCACCCTTATTTCGGGGGCGTTCATCATCTTTGCCACCAGCACCGTGATAGATGCCCTCGGCATGTCGGACAGCGCCGATGTCATACTGCGGCTCGAAGGGGGCATCTTCAGTCTCTATGCCCTGTGGCAGTTGTGGGTGGCGCGTGAGGGCACTATCACCCCACGCAATTTCAAGATCGCCCGTTTCGTGATGCTCATGATGGGGGTTGATTTCCTCGTTGCTCCATTAGCAGTGGAATTCAACACACTCGGCGTCGCCACATCTATCGCAATGGCGGTTGGTGGTGGACTGTTAGCATTCATCTGGCATCTGGCCCTCCGCGAAAATCGCTAATATGCGATAATACGTGGGATGGCGATGACGAGGGCGGTTTTCAATAATCGCCCTTTTTTCGGATAGATGACACTATGCAGGCCCTACTTTCCATACTCCAACTCTCCGCTTATTTCATTACCCTCACGCTGGCGGGTTATTTACTGAGTCGAGGGCGCTTCCATCCGATTTCGGTGGCGGCGGCAGGGGTACTTATCAGCTATGCCCTGATTCAAGCCGACTTATATTTGGGGCATGAATTTGGGGGACGGGTCGAATGGGTATCTCGCCTATTATGGGTCGCGTATCCCCTGCCTGTCGCACTGTGGACACGCATCGCTATTTTGCTGCGACCCGGTGACCAATTGGCGCTTGATCGGGCGTGGTGGACACTGCTTATGCCGATTGCGATGGTACTGGTATTCGGCGGTTGGGTCGGCAGCGAGTTGATGGATTTTCAGACACATGACCCCGGCCCACTTTTTTGGACATATGCCGTTTACAATATCGGGGTAACGGCGGTGGCGGCATGGCTGCTGCATCAAAATTTTAAAGCGACTACCAAACAAGATCGTGCCTATCGTCCTTTTAATGCACTGCGTTTGGCGGGTTTGGCATATCTTGGTGGGATGATATGTCTGCTGCCGGGGTGGTTTTCACCTGCGTTTGTCTTTGCCTTCGTCGTGGCAGATGTCATCATGTTTGGCATCGCCGCGATTGTCTATGATGCCGTCTCCGAAGGTCAGGCGGTGCGCCGCGATCTTAGTTTTACCCTCCTAAAAGTGTTGCTAGCCTTGATGATTATCGTGACCCCTTGGGGTATCGCCCTGCTGAGTGCCGATACATGGACACCCGCCCTCGCGTTGGCCCTATTGGGCACCCTCGCCGTGATTAGCTTGGGGATTCCGCTGGGAGGGCAAATTGAGCAGTTTTTGGATCGGCTGTTGTATAAATCGGGTTCAAAGGATGCCGAAGCACGGGAAGCTCTCCGTACCTTGATGCTCAACGAAGTACGCCGTCCCGAAGCCACCCCCGCGATTGCCAGCCTTGACCACGCCGATTTTGTCCGACTGACTCGCCGCGCCCTCAGCCATATGCAAAATCTGCCACGTCTTGCCGCCAGCCCCCTCACCGATATGCAGATTGTCACCAAACGCCTCACTCACGAGGCCAATTCCATCCATCGTGCCCACGAATTGCGCCAAGTCTTGGCCGAATGTATTGAAACCCTGCGTCCTCAATCGGCTGAAAAATTTGGTACGACAGATGAATGGCGGTTTTTTAATGCCCTCTACTATCCCTATGTGGTTGGGGTCAGTCCCTATAAAAATCACCCCGCTGGCGAGGATGTGGACAGTTCAATCACCAGCATGTTGAAGTGGTTTCAGATTAATGTGCCACCGCGCACCCTCTATAACTGGCAAAATCGCGGAGCGGAGCTAATCGCGGAGTTGCTGCTCGAACGGGAAAATCAGGCGTAATGCCGTTGGCGGAAAATCTCATACAAAATCACGCTGGCTGCCATCGCTGCGTTGAGTGATTCCGCCGAAACCATTGGAATCCGTACCCTCTGCGAAGCCAACGCACGGGCCTGTTGACTGGGGCCATGTGCCTCATTTCCCAACACCAGCGCGACGGGGCTTGTCCAATCCACCTCAAAAATATGCCGTTCTCCGTCGGCATCGGCAAGCACCATCGGCAAACCCAACTGCCCAATTTCGACCCATGTCTGCTGTTGAATTGGCAGCCGGAAATGTGCCCCCATCCCGCCGCGCAGCACTTTGGGATTAAATGGATCTACCGTATCCGGCGACAAGATGACCAAATCCACCCCCACTGCCCCCGCCGTGCGTAAGGCACTGCCAAGATTACCGGGGTCGCCGATACCATCCAAAATCAAGACTAGGCTCAAGGGCTGAGGTGGGGTAAGTTCTGGCAATGGGCAGACCGCTAATACTCCTTGCGGGTTTTGCGTATAGCTCAATTTATTGAATAGGCTTGGGTCGGTTTCCAAACACGGGATATTTTGGGATTGCAGGCGGTTCAACAGGTCTGCCGATGGGGATATTTTCAGTGCAGCGTCGGGGCGATACACCACAAAATCCGGCTGTACCCCCTCTAAAAGGGCATCTTCAATCAGCCGCACGCCTTCTAGCACACATCTTTGTTCCTGCCGCCGCTGTTTAGCTTGGGTCAGCAGACCACGTACTTGTTTGATACGGGCATTGTCGGATGAAGTAATCATGGGTGATCGGTATATTCCTGCACTAGAAGCACAAAAAGGTGGATGCAATCTCCACCTATTGTTTAGTCTATTTTAGGCGAAAGCGTTTTAGGCTTTAACCGACTTGACCAGCTTGCTGAACGTTTCGGGGTCGCGCACCGCAATATCGGCCAGAATTTTACGATCTAGTTCGATATTATTCTTCTTCAGGGCGTCAATAAACACGCTGTATTTTACGCCATTGATACGGGCAGCCGCATTGATACGGGCAATCCACAGGCGGCGCAGATCACGGCGGCGTTGACGACGATCCCGATAGGAATACCACAGGCTTTTCATCATCGCTTCATTGGCACGGCGGAACAGTTTATGTTTGGTGTCCCACTGGCCCTTGGTCAGTTTCAAAACTTTCTTGTGGCGACGGCGAGTGACGTAACCACCTTTTACACGAGCCATTCTCTAATTACTCCTCAGATTTTCTTGCCTACAGCCTTAGGCTGGGGGGTTGGCTTTATATTTACGCAGATAGGGGGCCAGACGACGTACCTTTTTGATGTCGCTGTTGTGGGACACTTCAATCATATTGTCGAAGTCGTCCTTCACGCGGGCAGACTTGCGGCGGCGCAAATGGCTCTTGCCGCCCTTTGTACGCATAATTTTGCCTGTACCAGTCACCTTAAAGCGCTTGGCAGTAGACTTGTGCGTCTTTAGCTTCTGCTTGCCAGTTTTAGTAGATTTACGCGGCACTTCAAAAACTCCTTATGACAAATGAACGCCGCATGGGTGTATGCGGCATCTGGACTTTCTCGGTTTGACCTCAATCAAAATATCAAACAGCGCTTATTTCTTAATCTTCTCCGGATTGGGGGCCAACAGCATCAACATCGTATGGCCTTCCATCATCGGTGCTTGTTCAATAATTGCAATATCCTGCAAATCTTTGACAATTATTTCAAGCATATCGCGGGCAATTTTGGGATATTCAATTTCACGTCCCTTAAACCGCACACGCACTTTGACCTTCATGCCGTCTTGCAACCAGCGACGGGCATCACGGATTTTGAATCCCAAATGGTGTTCATCCGTCTTGGGGCGCAGCCGAATTTCTTTGACTTCAATCGTCTTCTGCTGTGTTTTTGCGGCTCGCTCGCGCTTCTGTTTTTGATAGAGAAACTTGCCAAAGTCCATAATCCGCACTACGGGTGGGACGGCGTTGGGAGCAACTTCTACCAAATCCAGTTCACGCTCTTGCGCCATTTGCAGCGCAGTATGCAGAGACACAACCCCGATATTTTCATTCGTGTCTGTAATCAATCGAACTTCGCGGGCGCGAATTTGTTCATTGATACGAAAATCGTCGCTGATAAGCTGACCCTTTCAAACTGAAACATAATGACGTTAAAAATAATTGATGGTGGCGACAGTATAGCATTGACTCCACGCCACGTCAACGCCAACCATGCGGCAAAATGGCCCTTTTTATGTGACGGGTATTGTGGGTTCGGGTTGGCCTTTCAAAACATCTTCAAAACCCGTTTGTTTTAATACCTCGGCGGGTTGTAGGGCATCATCGGGCCAGCGCACTTCTTCCAATACAAATATCACCGGGCGGGGATGAGGGTTATTCAAAATCACTTTGCCGGATTGTCGCGTTGTTAGGCTAAGTTCTGCCCCAACCACCCCATCCATTAATCCTTCGCCACGTACCTCAAAACTCATCAGGTCGTTAAAGCCATTCACCCGCATCCGATAGTTCCCGGCGGGCAGAAACACTTCAATCACTTCATTTTGGGCTGAGGGAGGTAGATTTTTCTGGATTTTGATATGGCGCTTTTTGTTCGGTTCGGCACTGCAAAAAGCGGCTTGGGGTACTTCTTTGATTTCAGGCCGAATCCGAAAGGTCACTTCCACCGCATGGTCGGCAGTCGTCACAAAATCCAATTCACAGGCATCACAGCGCACCGAGTTTGGAATGATCGTCATCGTTGGGGCTTCAAGACGTACCCCGCGACAATGGGGACAAATCACATCCCACGAAATGGTAAATAAGCCAACCCGTACCGCCCCCAAACATACCTTGAGCATATCTTCGAGTGGCACATTCCACGTCTTCGCTAGCGGCACAATCCGAATTCGCTGCAATTCAATCTGATCGGCTTCAAAAAGATACTGCATCAATCGGTCTATCAGCATTGGTGCAAGGCCAAGCCGCACCAATTTTTCGCGCATGGCCTCCAACTGCTGTTGAGTATTTTGACCCATTTCAAGCAGGCGGATGTCATATACATTTTGGGTTTCGGGCTGACCCAACAGGCGCTGCTCAATTCTGCGGAATACCGACTGAAAGCGGGCCTCGAAGCGGCTTTCATAATTTTTGAGATAACGCCGCCCTAATGGGTTATCAAATACCGAGCCGATATAGCCATAAACCCGCGTAGATTGACCCTCATTCAGCGGTTGCAGATAATAGCCGGAGCGATTATGCAGCAGCAGGCCGCGTGTATAGGTGCGGAGATGAATCGAATACCGCCCATAGACCCAATCCCAAGGATACTCAATCCATTCCCAGCGGAGGCGGTCTGTGCCGGATGCCCCATATAAAATTCCCGCCTTCTCGACAAATTCTAAACCATCATAGCCGAGGTCGCGGTTAAAGCGGTTGGTATCACACAAATGAGGCCAAAGCTGGTCTACAGGCGCTTTGACCTCATAATGCCACAACCACTCTAGGATGTCCCCGGCGGCCTTTTGGCTTTCCGTCCACGGAAACAGGTTGAGATATTGGTCGAGAGATAGGATTTCTTCGTTCATGATCGGCCTCCAATGATAATCCCACCGTCTCTCATTTTACGTCAAGTTTATGCCAAATTGAGCAAGCGATGTGCCGCGCTCCCCAATTCCCGACGGTTCACGCTTTCCTCATGTCCATCCGCCAAACGTTTGAGCCGCACCTGCCCCGCGCTTAATTCATCCTGTCCAGCAATGATCACAAGCGGGATGCGTTTGGAGTCGGCATAACCAATTTGTTTGCCAATGCCTTTGCGGGCATCCATATACGTCTCGGTGCGAATCCCCGCCTCACGTAATTCCATCGCCAACTTGAGGGCGTCGGTTTGTAAATCCTCGCTAAACAACGTAACGAGGGCCTGTACCACCGTCGAACCAATCGAAGCTGGATACAGGTTCAGGATGTCCATTAATTCGAGGATGCGCTCAATGCCAAAGCTGATGCCTGTGGTCGGCAAACTTTGCCCCCGGAACAGGCCGATCAGTTCATCATAGCGGCCACCCCCCTGCACCGCCCCCAGATTTTCCGGTTTGGTGATAAAGGTTTCAAAAATCGGGCCGGTATAATACCCTAAGCCGCGCACCATCGTAAAATCCATCGCCGTGTTGCCGATTAATCCGAGCGCATCCGCCGCACGGGTCAACTGCTCCAATTCTTCCAAACCTTGTTGAGCGATGTCTATACCATCCATTTCTTCGCGCAACCGTCCCAATAAAGCCAACCGCTTAGAGGCGTCCCCTTCTTCAACCACCAGCAAATTGACCAGGCGCTGAACAGTTTCTTCCGGCAGGCCCTCTTTACGTAGCTCCTCAGTCACACCTTCCAAGCCAATTTTGTCGGTCTTATCAATCGTGCGATAGAGAAAAGGTAGCCGATTTTCTGGCACACCTGAATACGCCCCGATTCCCAAAAGCAACTTGCGGTTGTTGTATTTGATGGTGAAATCCGCAAAGCCGAGCCGTTTAAGTACGGTATAGACCACATTCATCACTTCGGCATCGGCCCCCATGTGGCGCACCCCAACAATATCGGCATCACATTGATAAAATTCACGGAAGCGCCCTTTTTGTGGGCGATCCCCTCGCCACACCGGAGCGATATGATAACGACGGAAGGGCAGGCTTAGATCATTCTCGTGCGCGGCAAAAAAGCGGCTCAATGGTACGGTCAGGTCGTAACGCAGGGCGAGTTCTTCTTTGGCACCGGGATGTTGGGCATAGTAAATCAGCTTCTCAGCGTCCTCGCCATAATTCCCACTCATCAGATTTTCACGCAGTTCCAAGACGGGCGTGTCAATCGGCTCAAAACCAAAACTTTCAAATACCTCGCGGATGACCCCAAACACATACTGCCGCTTGATCATGTCAGCGGGCAAAAAATCGCGCATTCCTTTGGGAGTGCGGGCCGTCAATTTAGCCATGCGAATTCACCTTAACCTTCTCTACAGAACACCAGTCCATTCCGTTATTGGTGACGGGGAATTGTAGCGTGCAAGTCAACTGGAGAGAAGGTTATTTGGGCAAAAGGAAATACTACCGCGTTTGGGTTAGCGGCTTAGGTTGGGGTTATCGGGCTTAGGGCCGCTATCAAATCACACAGCGGCTACACCAAAATCTTCCTCAGATGTGGCAGGCCGTATCACTTCGTAGGTTTCATAGAAGACGTCTTGCTTGACCGGGGCCATATCATCCGGGCCATAACTTACAATCACATCTCCAGCCTCGGCGTGAAAATTTTCACCCCGGATGATGAAATCCATCGGGACAAGCGTTTGAAAGATAGCCCGTTCGATTGGCTTGGACTGTACCTGCAACTTACCGTCAGGAGTCTGACCCAGCACATCATAAGTCGCTTCAAATTTGTCTGGCTCAATCGCCCACTGTTCGCCGCGTGTTCCCGTCATCAGATAATCTCCCACATAAGCAGTACGTGGGCCTTCCAATGTATTGACCGTCATTTCCTGCTGCACCTTTTCCGAAATCATCGGCACGGCTTTTTTGCGTGCGATATAGGTCTTGGTGCGATTGGGTTGATTCATGATGAATCCCTTTCCTAGCTTCTAAAAGTCGTACAATTGTAGAGCTTTCGCAAATAGACCATCAGTCCTCAAAACTAGGGGTTTTAGCCCCCATTGGCGGGTTCGTCGGGTGGACGATTGGCCGCTGCCAGCGCTTTCACAATCTTGCGAATATTGTCAGAGGCCAGCCGCACATTATCCTTTAATGAGGCCACTTCCCCCGGCACCATTTCTGGTTTTCGGTCAAGCGCACGTTGAATAATTTCGACCTGTGTAAACAAAGCCGTCACTGGCCCACCCACATGTGTATGCAGTAGTTTTTCCATCCAATGCAGCCCTTCGGCGTCATAATGTTCACGCATCGCTTCGATCAAGGCATCCAAATCCAATTCTGTATTGCTCATGTTTTCTCCGTTTTAAGCGCGTAAAAATAGCCAACCGCATTCCCACTTAACCAGCACCGCCACCTGCACCGCCGCCTTCGGCAGTCGTCCAGCTTTTGTTCGCCCAAACCAAGGCCGTTGCGAATTGGTCAGCGGAGGTAATGGTTTGAGGGCTACCATTTTGCACCACGACCACCTGCCCCTCTGAAGTGATATACGCAAGTGCCGTCCCATCAGGTGCGATAGTGATGGTTAAGGGTGAAAGTGTTTCGGGAATACTGACCGCTGTACCACTGGCTTCCGGCTGATAGCTAAAACTAAAAGGGAGGCCTATTTGATTTTCCGGCGCACGCACAAGGCTGATGGAAGGCGCTCCTGCCGTCCCGCTGGCAAAAAATGTTGGCGGATTCAGATATTGCATAAACGTGTTCAAACGCGGGTCAATCAAATAAAAATCGCCATTGCTGTACAACACCCCTAAATCCTGATTACCTTGATGTTCAATCCAGAAGAAATCAAGGATATAACCGCTGGTGTCGCTAAAAGGCAGTTGTGATGTCGAGAGCAATTGTCCATCGGGAGTATAAATCGAGAACATTTCACTAATCCCGCCTGTAGCAGCATCCAGCCCTGTCACCCAGATCGCAATACCCGCTGCTCCCCATCGGATTTCAGCTGCCCCTTGAATTCCGTAGCGCTGGGGCAGGGTCAGGGGAAATGAAATCGGGGTGACGCTTGCTATATCATAGACCACTAACGAATCGGTGCCGCTGGGATAGGCCAAATCCGTCCACGCGATTTGCGTGCCATTCGGCGACCAAGACGGCTCGGAACGTAAGATATAGCGCCCTTCCGCCAACGAAATATTATCGGGTTGGGTGGCAATGAACTGTTCCTCCCCCGTCGCAAGATTTAAGAGATTGATGTCGGTGGCCGGAAAACCGCTAGTGCCCTGCCCAGATTCGAGGGCGGCAATGGCGTCGGGTGCAACCGTTCGATAGGCAATTTGGGTGCCGTCCGGCCCAAGCAGCGGCGTTTGGTGATAGCCACTCTGGGTCATCTGCGTCCATGTGCTATCGGCATATGTCCAAAAATCGCCACCCATCAAAACAATCAAAGGGGCGCTAGCCGAACTTTGGCTGTGGACTGGATGTAATGTAACGAGACTTAACCCAACGATTATCAGTAAAAAAGCACGTTTAATCAGCATTCCATACTCCTCACCATTTGTCTCTCAAGTGTAGTCGTTGTCAGCAAAGCGGCAAGTGGTAGGTTATAAACATCCAACCAAAGTTCCGCTACAATTAGTTCGTCCATCAAGGGAGAAGGTAAAAATTGAACATGCGAAAGCTCAACGTGGTTTTTGTCTTGGTGTTTATATTGTTAGCCTGCAAATCGGAGGCCAAAGCCGACCCACCCTCGGATCGTGAGTATGTCTTGACGTCAATCGTCACGGAAGGGCTAACTCGCCCCCTGTTTGTCACTACTCCACCCGGCGATAATGACCGCTTATTTGTGGTTGACCAATCCGGCGAAATTTATATTATCCAAGAGGGGGCAATGCTGGAAACACCCTTTTTGGACATTAGCGGCATCGTTAATGATAGCGGAAACGAACAAGGATTGTTGGGATTGGCCTTCCATCCCGACTATGCCGAAAATGGCTATTTCTTCATCAACTATACCGCCCAAGATGGCAGCACCGTCGTCGCCCGCTACAGCGTCAGCGCCGATGACCCCAATCTTGCCGACCCCGATAGTGAAAAAGTGGTCATCTGGATCGAACAGCCTTTTGCCA
Organism: Chloroflexota bacterium; assembly: GCA_024434115.1. Classification (GTDB taxonomy): domain Bacteria; phylum Chloroflexota; class Anaerolineae; order Aggregatilineales; family J027; genus CFX10. Next base: position 99,957 of record QMIT01000009.1, on the reverse strand, counting down.
ATCACAACGGTGGGATGCTGGCGTTTGGGCCAGATGGTTATCTCTACATCGGTATGGGAGATGGCGGGAGTGCGGGTGATCCGAGTAACAACGGACAAGACCCCTTTACGTTGTTGGGGACCATGCTGCGCCTCGACATTAATACGGAACCCTATGCGATTCCGCCAGATAATCCATTTGCGGATGGCACGGAAGGTCGTCCTGAAATTTGGGCCATTGGCCTCCGCAACCCTTGGCGTTTCAGCTTTGATCGCGCCACAGGTGATCTCTATATTGCCGATGTCGGGCAAAATCAATATGAAGAGGTCAACTTCCAGCCTGCCGACAGCACGGGTGGTGAAAATTATGGCTGGAACATTTATGAAGGTCGTCATTCCTACGAGGGCAACGAACTCGATGGGACGGTCAAACCCATCGCCGAATACAGCCATGATCTCGGTTGTTCGGTCACAGGTGGCTATGTCTATCGTGGTTCGGAATTACCGGAACTAGATGGGGTCTATTTGTATGCGGATTATTGCGCCGGAACGATCTTTTGGTTAAGAAACATCGATGGCGAGTGGGAAGGGGATGTTTTTATGAACACCGATTCCCCAATAAGCTCATTTGGCGAAGACGCCAATGGTGAAATTTATGTGACCGACCATCTTGGACGGGTATTCAAATTGGAAGCGAAGAGCTAAGAGCCTATGGCGCTGCCCCATCAGCCAATTATGGTTGACCCTATCTTGACGGGTCTGCAAGTAGCCGAGCGCGAAAATGCCTATTTTGTGGACGGTACATTGGGCGCAGGGGGCCATACCCATGCGATGCTATCTACCCGTCCCGACAACCAAGTGCTCGGCCTTGACCGCGACCCCGATGCCCTTAATATCGCAGGGGAACGTCTCGCCGAATATGGGAATCGGGCTAGGTTGGTACACGCCAGTTATGTTGAGATGGATCGAGCAGTGGCAGCATGGTTAAAGTTGGATGCGCCTCAAGTAGACGGCATTTTACTGGATTTAGGCGTATCCTCCATGCAGTTTGATCAGGCCGAACGGGGCTTTGCTTTTCGCTTGGAGGGGCCGTTAGATATGCGCTTCGACCCCTCCTCCGGCATAATGACCGCCGCCGAATTGGTCAATTCGCTGCCTGAAAAAGAATTGGCCGATTTGTTCTTTCAATATGGTGAAGAAAACGACAGTCGCCGCATTGCCCGCCAAATTGTGGCATCCCGCCCCGTTTACACTACCACCGAACTCGCCGATTTAATCGCCAACTTGTACCGCTCACATGGTCCGCGCCCCAAAATTCATCCCGCCACCCGCGTTTTTCAAGCCCTGCGCATCGCCGTTAACGATGAACTCGGCGCGGTAGAGGCCGTTTTGCCTATCGCGCTCAATCTCTTAAAACCGGGTGGACGTTTGGCGATTCTGACCTTCCATAGTTTGGAAGATCGCATCGTCAAACAATACTTTAGACAAGAATCTACCGACTGCCTCTGCCCACCCCATCAACCAATTTGCACTTGCCACCATCAAGCCACTATCCGCCTCGTGAATCGCAAACCGATTGAAGCCAGCGGCGCAGAAATTGACCTCAACCCCCGCGCCCGCAGTGCCAAACTCCGTATCGCTGAACGCCTCTGAAGTTTCGCTCAATTTGAACCTGCTAGTCGGTCTTTAGGTATTTAAAATGTTAATAGAACGTTTGAGCAAAGTTGCGTTCCAGTTTTGTTCTACGTATACTACCCATAATTCATTTTTGGGAGTGGCTAAGATGAGTGACAAAGATCAACGACCCGAATGGCTGGATGACATTGAAACATTTGCCAATGACCAATTAGGGCAAATCGAAGATGGTGCCGCCTGCAAACAAATCCACCCCCTCATGGAACGTTGGTATGAGGGTTTGATGGATGGGGAGCCTCCCGAATCACGGGATTCCGTTTTACAGGCCATCGCCTGCCTCAGTACAGAAGTCTTCTTAGACATGCCTGACAGCTTATTTGAAGCCGTGATGTCTGCCGATGATGAGCAGATGGAAATCATCTATTGGATTCAAGAAATCCTAACCATTGGGCGAGCCTTCCAAATGTCACTGGACAAAGGCGAACTCGACGACCTTTGAAGTTAGGACTTCCGTGCAATGACCCTATTATGTCAGAGCTTATTTACGCTTGAGGTCGAAATTCGTAGACCCCCAACTCTTGAGCCTTGCCCTTGAGCCGTACCTGAAGCTGACGTGAAGGTTGCAACCGCTCTGCCAGATAAATATACGTCCCCGGCCCCACCAAACATGCGCCTCCCTCAGCGACCCCACTTAAACGCGATGCCACATTGACCGTATCGCCAATCGGGGTATATTCCAGCCGCTGCTGCGATCCAATATTGCCCACCACCACAATCCCGGTGTTGATGCCGATGCCAAACTGTACCGGGGATTTAAACTGCTGTTGAGCGTTAATATCATGAATCGCCTCCAACATCTCCAACGCCGCTTGAGTTGCCTTCCATGCGTGATCCTCTTGGAAATAGGGCGCATTCCAAAAAGCCATCAAATTGTCACCAATATATTTATTGATCGCCCCACCATGTTTCAACACAATCTCGTTCATGCGCTCTAAGAACAAATTCAGCATCCTGACCACTTCCTGTGGGGGCAGTCCTTCAGAAAGGGTCGTGAAGCCGCGCACGTCGGCAAACATCACGGTGACTTCGCGCTCCTCGCCACCGAGTTCCAATTCACCCCGGTCATAACTTTCCAAGATTTTTTGGGCGATGTCGGTGGAGACATAGCGGCTAAATAGGTCGTTAATCTCGGCACGGCGGCGTTCTTCAAACACATAATTGGAGATGACCGTCCCGATAAACACCAACACCAGCGCCATCCCCGGAAAGAAAAGCTCCGTCAAAACTCCCCGCTGAATTAGGGCAACATAAGCATAAACAAAATAGAACACCCCATAGGCGAAAAGCGCAGCAATCAGGCCAATGTACCACCGCACAAAGGACAACAGTATCCCACCCAGCATGGCAAAGGCAATCACAAACAGATACTGCTCACGTTCTGATTGCTGTACGAGGGGTAGTTTCAAATTCTTGCTGCGGGTCTCAGAATGCTCGGCTTGATAGATGGTCTCGATGACATTAGCGTGAATTTCCACCCCGTACATCTGGTTATCGGCTGAAGTGATCGGCACAGGAAATTGGTCAGGCTGTGTATCCGCATCCAAAACTCCAATCAACACCATTTTGTCGGCAAACGCTTCTGGGGGAACTTTGCCGTCCAGCACATCAATATAGGAATAGGTGGCAAAAGTGGAGTCTGCATCGTCTGGATGGGAGGGCAGACCGAAAAAATAGACTAACATGCGTGGAAAGTCATCGGTGGGCAATTGGCGAATGACGGTATATTGTCTGCCATTCGGGTCAATATAATAACGAAGTTCTTCATCCTCATAGCGTACCGAGGTTTCGTCCAGTCGCTGATAACTCAGAAAACTCGCCAATCCGAGAATTGGAATGGGCGGTTGCCCGACCTCTTGAATAATCAACGGCACTTCTCGCAAATAGCCATCAGTATCTGGCCGTACACTCACATGCCCTAAACGCCCCGCCGCATTCCGCAAAGACTCCTCAGGCTGCGCGACATTGATAAAAGTGCTAATTCCGGAGGTCTGCGTTTCATTGACGGGCTGTCCCCCCACCGCCGCCAGAATCACTTCCATTCCAGTACAGGTTCCAAGTGGTGTTGGCCGACACGCTTCATCCATTGCGGTTTTGAATGCTTCATCATCGGGAGCGGCAATATCGAAAAAGAGGTCAAACGTGGCGACCCGTGCATCGGCTTGAGCCAAGAAATTTACTAGTCGAGCATGGTCGGCTCGATCCCAGTCCGCTGGTGAGCGCCCCAATGCCTCCAACGATTTGTTATCAATGGCGATAATCACTACATTGCCACTGGTAGCTGCCGGGGAATAAAGGCCATCCTTTAGCCGCGCTCGAATATCGGGAAAACGATTGTAATAGACCGCCACACTCACCATTAGAGCGACAATCCCCCCAATCAATAGCCCCCGTAACAAGCGCCGTGCCGGGTGTTGGGTCGTCAAAATCCGCCGCGAGACAAAGCGCTGCCAGTTGCTTTGCACTTTGCGCGGTTGCTCGGCTTCTGCATGGGGTGTGGTAGATGATTGGCTCATGGTTGTACTCCACTGGGCGAGATAGGGATTGAACTAAGCCTACAATATCCGCCTAAACTCTGCCAGCATGATGATTCACCGGTGTGCGTCCTTCCCCAACTTTCCATTTAAGGGCCGCCTCCAAAGCTGATTGCAGATAGGCATGGGCTGCCATCACTGCCATTTGGGGAATCGCCCCCTGCGCCAAATTCGCCGCCACCGCCGAGGCAAATGTACAGCCGACACCGTGTGGATTTTCAATCGGCAACCGAGAGGCATGTAATTCGATAAACTGTTTGCCATCAAAAAACATGTCAGCGATTTCGTCCCCCGGCAGATGTCCCCCTTTGACCACGACAGCCTTTGGGCCAAATGCTTTCAGTTTAAGGGCTAGGTCATGTAAAGAATGGCCTGATTTCACTGACTGCCCCACCAACCGCGCCGCCTCATCCAAATTGGGCGTGATGACCGTCGCCAATGGGAATAATTGTTCTCGATAGGCGTCCAACGTTTCCAGTGAGACAATCAAATCCCCCTTGCCATTGACCAGTACAGGGTCTACCACCAGCGGCACGGGGCCATAGGTTTTAATTTTTTCCGCCACCAACCCCACGACTTCCGCACGGCCAAGCAACCCGGTTTTGACGGCATCGGGTCGAATATCGGTCAGCACCGATTCAATTTGGGCCTCAATCAAATCAAGGGAAAGTGGAAATACCAGTTGAACACCAATGGTATTTTGGGCTGTGACAACGGTCAAAGCGGTGGTTCCAAACACACCATGCGCCTCATAGGTTTTGAGGTCGGCTTGAATTCCAGCGCTTCCACCAGAATCTGACCCACCGATACTCAACACTCGAAAAGGCAAGTTGCGCGATTTTTGGGTTGTCATAAAATTTGTAGCAGGGTTGACCTGTTATCCCTTTCCTACTATAGTTACTGCGTTATCATCCACCCTCGTACTTCTGCGGAGGAGGCATTTATATGCAAAGCGGCGGCAGCTTTCGCCTGATTGTTCGCCGGGGGCCACAACCGAATCAGGTTTATGAACTGGTTAAAGACATCAGCACGTTGGGTCGTGACATTACCAATGATATTACCATTAACGACCCGGAAGTCAGTCGTCACCATTGCCGATTTACACGCGGCGGCGGCGGCTATACGATTGAAGACCTCGGTTCGACCAACGGCACATTCGTCAATGGTCAGCGTTTGACGGGGGCACGACCTCTGTCCAGTGGGGATATTGTGGGGCTTGGCGAAACCGTGATTCTCGCCTATGAAGCCACTTCAATGGCTCCGGCTGGTGGTGGGTATGCCGAGCCACCTGCTCAGGCGACGATGGTTGGCCCCAGCGCTGCGCCTGCCCAAGCGGGCGGTTATTATGATCCCTATGCGGCCCAAGCGCCCGGTTATGCTGCTGCGCCGCCTGCTCCCCCACCTGCCTACAGCTATCAAGATGAACCGATGCAGGGGGGTGGTGCTGGACGTTGGCTATTTTTGGCCTGCGGCTGTTTCTTGGTTTTGTGCATTATCTCAAGCGTGGTAGGCCTTATTGTGGTAGATGCCACCTGTGCATGGGACGATATTCCCGTGTTGTCTGACGTCGTTGATGCACTCGGCTTCCAAGTAGATTCGAGCAGTTGCAATTAGCCGACTTTATACGCCGCTTCGCACATGAACAAAGGGGGGCAGAACATGGTTTCTGCTCCTCTGTTGCCACATTGCTTAGTCTGGGGCTACTCTTCCCCAATATAGCGCACCACTACCAGCGTTAAATCGTCTAAGACCGGGGCATTCCCTACAAAGGTCGTTACCGCTGCCAAAATCGCATTTTTGATCTGGGCCGCCGTCCCATCGGCGTGGTGCATCACCACCTCCGCCAGTTGAGCATCCCCAAACGGCTCCTGATAAATATTCTCCGCCTCCGTTAAGCCATCGGTATAAAACACAACCACGTCCCCAATCTCTAGCTGATATTCATCAATGCGTGTTGGCAGATTATCGAACCATCCCAGCGGACGCCCCCCACGTGGCAGCCACTCAATTTGCTGAGTTCTAGCGCGATACAGCAATGGTAAATTATGGCCCGCGTTGACCCCGTACATTCGGCCACCGAGTTCTAGGATGGCATAATAGACCGTGACAAAAATCCCCCCTGTCGCATCTTGCAACAATAGAGAATTGGTCGAGACAAGTGTTTCATCGGGGGATTGGTGGGAAAAAGCATTACCACGTAACAAACTCCGCGCGACTGCCATAAAAATCGCCGCCGGAGCACCCTTATCGGCTACATCTGCGACTACAATCCCCATGCGGTGTTCATCCAGCAAAAAGCAGTCATAAAAATCGCCTGCCACCTCACGCGCTGCATACCAATCAAAAGCGACTTCGTATCCGGGCAGTGTTTTAACCCAACGCGGCAATAGCCCCTGTTGAATATTGCGGGCCATTTCCAGTTCACGCTGCATCCGGCCTTTTTCAACAGCGACCTGATACAAACGGGCGTTCTCAATGGCGATTCCGGCTTGGCTGGCAAAGGCCGCTAATAAATCCCGATGCCCTTCGTTAAACATGCCCGCGATGATACGGTTATCCACATAAATCAGGCCGGTCATTTTGTCCCGCATCATGATCGGCACGCACAAAATCGAGCGCAGCCCTTTGGTAATGACGCTCTCACCAGCTTTAAACCGCTTGTCATAAAGCGCATTGCTGGTCAGGATGGGTTCTTTGGTCATCATCAACTCATTGACGACGGTGGTACTGACTTCAAAGGCGGGGGTTTCCAAATCCTGCCGATTCATCCCACGGGCCACTTCAAAATGCAGCTTGCCAGTCTGTTCATCTATCAGCATCAAAAAACCGCGTTCGGCCCGTGTAACTTCAATGGCCCGGTCTATGACATAATCCAAAACCGACCCGAACTCAAGGCTAGAATTGAGATAACGTGTGACTTCATAAAGGAGTTGGAGATATTCGGGTTCAACCGGAAACTGCTTATCCGTCATTATAATTTTTGTCCATAAATATTTTGGGCGGAATCATGCCTCAATATTAGAGATTTGCGGGGAGAATGCAACTAAGAGGGCGGTTTTTTAGGCCACCCCACGTATTATTCCATATAACGAATGGTCGAGGGAATATCCATGCGCAACATTCGGCGAATGCTCAAAATGGGCGTCAGTGCCACCACCAGCACCCCCAATAGTAACGAGATCAAGATCGTGGTTGGTGCCAGCACGATAACCAGATTAATGTCTTCTAGTTGATCTTCCACCCGTGCCGCCAAGAATCGTTGTAACAGCAACCATCCCGCCAACAGGCCAACTAGCGTCCCGAAGATGCCGATCATGATATTTTCGACAATTTGCATCCGTGTCACCGTTCGCACAGGCAGTCCAAACGCAAACATCGTGGCGATTTCCCGCACCCGTTCATCCACATTGATGCTGGTTGAGTTAAATGCAATGAGAAACGCCATAAACAGCACAACCACCTGTACTATCCGCAGAAATACGGCAAAAATATTCAAAACCTCGTCGAAGGCATCCAAATATTCGTGGACACCAACCACCGATGACACCCCCGGCTGGGAAAATAGGGCGCGTTTGATGTCATTGACATCGGCATACTGGCTTGGTGTCACCACCAACAAGTTCGTTTGACCCTCCAAGCCCATCATGCCCGCACTGCTCATGTCCATATAATTCAGGGAGCGCATCGGATTGTTATGAATCGCGGCCACTCGAACTTCACTGGTCATCATGCGGAATGAGAATGTGCCTTCGCGCAGGGGGTGTTCAAGGGTTACGGTGTCCCCCACTTTCACGTCAAGGTCTTTGGCGGCCTTTTCCGAAAGCACAATCCCGTCCTCCCCTGCTTTAAGATCGCCTTCGACAAAGGTGGGTCGCCAAATAGGGCTATCCATTTTGACTAACTCTAACATAGTCGGGATTTCGGTATCACCCCGTTTTAGTGTGCCCCCCAACATCAAGCGCGGTTCGGTCTGATCGAGCAAAGGATCGCCCTCTGCTGTTTTTAGTTCATCCAACGCTTGGATATTCGGGGTGTCCACTGGATAGAAGAAGTTGAGATTGACCTGTACCCGATCCCCACCTCGCCCCAACAGTGCTTCGTCCGCTTCATCCATTGTGGCGACAAAGGTGTCTAAGAAACCAACAAACATCACCATCAGGGTAATGGCAACCGCTACCCCCAAAATCGTCAGGGTCGTTCGCCAAGGGGCACGAAGGATGTTACGGAAGGGGATCCGTGCAAAGCTCCTACCGGGGATAGGTAAATAATTCAGCAGTTTTGTCCATCCACCCCCCTTCGCCACCAGTGTCCCGGATTGAATAGCATCAACGGGATTCACTCGTACTGCTCGTATAGTTGGAATCAAGGTCGCCACAAACGGCAGCAAAAACCCAACCACCGCCGCTCGGAGAAATGTCGCCATATCCAGTTCGATAATCCAATAAGGCAAGGGGGCAAAATCTTTGACAATATTGCCGAAAACAGTGCTGAGAATAGCCCCAAAAATTAACCCAAACACCATGCCGGAAATCGCAATTTGCAGCCCGACCAATAAAGGCCGTAACGCGATCCAAAAACGTGGCACGCCCAGCGCCATGCCGATGCCAATCTGCCGCCGTTGGGCTTCAACCATGCGCCCTGCTAGATTAAACGCACCCATCGCCGCCCCAATCAAAAACAGATAAGCGATGATGTCCCACGTCACCTGATCGTTCTCAGCATCGGAATAGGCCAATTTATAGATGTCATCCTCTTGGCGCGTATTCATCTCGAAGCCAATATCGGGAAATGTTTGGGCCATGCGTGCTTCGATTTCAGCCTCCACCGCTTTCGGTTCAACCTCATCCTGTAGGGTCATCACCACGCTGTTGACCAAGTCTTCGCGTCCGGCGATGGTTTGCACTGTTTCCAGCGGCATAAAGAGTACGGCGTAACTGGCCTCCCCCAAAAATACGCCTTCCTCCGGGATGATATAGAAATATTCCGATGATTGCCCCGTCCCCACAAAATCCAATGGAATATCGCCGCTGATGTGCAGAGCATCTCCCGGTTTTAGGTCATAATGCTTGGCGAATTTGTATTCGACTATTGCCACATTCTGACCGTTGTCGTCCTCAGTAAAATCGCGGCCTTGATTGCGGTAGAGTTGGTTGATGTGTGGCCCACCCTCAGTGACATCCACCCCGACGATTTCACCTTGTACCAATATGGTTTCGTCGTCTTGGGAGGCATCCACCTGTGTCGCAATAAGCAAGCGTGATTCAACCCCCGTTACCCCGTTTACATTACGCAGGGCATCTACCAATGCCTGTTTTTCAAGATAGCTCCCATCCGTCAGAGTCATCCGCAAATCATAGGTATTCAGGCGATCATAGCTTTCATCAAGGGAATGAATCCGCCACTTTTTCTGCCCCCCAAATCCACTAAAAACTCCTGTCCCCAGCGCGATGATAATGCCAATCGCCAGCACTTGCAGCCAGCGGGCTTTGAGATCACGCCATGACCAGCGCAGCCAAAATTGAATTTGTCGCATGTTGATACCCCCCTTTACCAGTGCAGATCGCTAATAGCGGCTTTGCCACCCTGTGGCGGGCCGTCGCGCACAATTTGCCCGCTGCTGAGTTCAACGACGCGATCCGCCACCCGTGAGATTTCGCGGTTGTGCGTTACAACCAGCACCGTTTTGCCATTGAGGGCCTGTTCCTGTAACAACTGCAAAATCTGGATGCCTGTCCGAAAATCGAGTTCCCCCGTTGGCTCATCTGCCAACAAAATCGGATTGCCCATTGCCAGCGCCCGCGCAATCGCTACCCGCTGTTGTTCCCCACCCGAAAGTTCGTGTGGAAAATGACGCACCCGTTGGCCCAAACCAACCTGTGTCAAGACTTCTTGCGCTGCTGCGGCACGACTGCCATTGCGGTGATTGCCATTGCCGCGCATGTCCACCGCAAATTGCACATTTTCGAGCGCAGTCAGGCTCGGAAACAAGTTAAATGACTGGAAAATGAAGCCTATCGTCTCACGTCGGAATTTAAAATGATCGGTGCGGCTGGCTGAGGTAATGTCTTGGCCGTTAATGCTGATTTTGCCGTTGGTTGGGGTATCAAGGGCGCTCAACATATTCAGCAGCGTCGTTTTGCCACTGCCCGATGGCCCCAAAATCACGACAAATTCGCCTTTATTCACTTGCAATGACACATCTTGCAAGGCCGTAACGGTGACAGATCCCATCTGATAGTGTTTAGATACATGGTCAATCGTAATCAAGGTTCCCCTCCTGTAATCTGCCTACTATCTGTTATCCTGCGCCCAATGTTAAAGGAATCAAAGTGATATAGGGCTGTTTCGATCAGGATTAACATCCTAATCGGCAAGTTTATTCTGTGAGATTAACTTATTTTTTAGATTAACCTAAATATCATGATGGGTCAAGCCTTATAAAATACTTTCGATTCAACACAATAAAGTAGGTAGAGAAGTTAGAATTTCATTAAATCGCCCGGTAAGCAGGTGATGTGTATTGCCAAGCAATTTTTCTACCGCCATAATGTCGGTATGGAACCAAATCACAACCCACCTACCCCCAATACTCCTCCCCCACCTAACAATCGCGTGCGGATCACCCTACCCACCGTGCAGCCCATTTTGACGTATATCATTTTGGGTATCATTGGCGTGATTTATCTCTATGGAAATTCGCTGGGTGCTGTACAAAGCCAGCTATTTATGCTGGACTGGGCCAAAATCAACGAGCGGATTCTCTACGACGGAGAATACTATCGGCTGTTTACCAGCATATTTTTCCATCTGGATATGATGCACATCCTCTTTAATGGCTATGCGCTCTATCTGTTTGGGCGCGATGTGGAAAGCCTTTTTGGGCATGTACGGTTCGCGCTGATTTACGTCTTGGGGGGCATCACGGCTTCGCTTGCCAGCCTGCTCTATACCGATGCCGTTTCGATTGGTGCGTCCGGGGCGATTTTTGCGATCTTCAGCGCAATGGGGGTCTATCTCTACCGCCATCGTCATCTTTATGGTGACGGAGCACAGCGGCGTTTGTCGCAAATGGGGATTTTGGCCCTAATTAATATTGGGTTTGGGCTGCTGCCGGATGCCAATATTGACAATGCGGCCCATATTGGCGGCTTGGTTGGAGGGTTCATATTGGCGTGGTTTATCTGCCCGGAATTTGAAGTACAGCGTGATTTGGTTGAACCGGGCGGAGTACGCATTGTGGACGTAAATACACCCAACAAATGGATGTTTGCTCCAATCCTATTTGCGGCAGGTATCGTCGCATCCGTTGCCTACGCCGTCAGCGTGTTAGCATAGGCACGGTGATGGGTGTATTGATTGTTTACAGTTGGCGCAGAACAGCCAAAACACGTCCCTGAATTTTGACCCGTCGCGCATCTACCAAAATCGGATCCATGGTCGTGTTAGCAGGCTGCAACCGAATCAGTTTGCCTTCACGATAGAAATATTTCAGCGTAGTTTCGTTGCTATCTTCTAATAGCACCGCTACCATATCGCCGTTTTCAGCCGTTTCCTGCCGCTGCACCACGATAATGTCTCGGTCACCGACCAGCGCATCTACCATTGAATCGCCTTGCACCCGCAGGGCATAGATATTGTCGCTGTTAGCATAGCGGCCCAAAAGTGGTGATGGGACTTCGACGATTTCATCCGGGTCAGGATAAAAGCTGTGATTTTCGGGCAGCATCAAAGGCATCCCCGCCGCGATCTTGCCCAACATCGGCACCGGCGTAACATTCGAAGCCTCAATCACCCGAATTTCATGGCTGTATTCGATTTCGACAGGCTCATTGTTCAAATTCTTGAGCAGGCGCAGTCCGCGCGATACATCGGGCGAACGTTCCAAATAGCTGCCATTGACCAACTTGTTCAAGTTGTAATTGACCACTGATGTGGAAGCAATTTGGACAGCCTCGCCAATTTCCCGAATGGTCGGCGGATAGCCATTCCGTTTCAAGAATTGCTCAATGAAGACCAAGATTTTCTTTTGACGTTCCGAGAGCTTATTAGGGTCTCGCCGCGATGTTCGTTTCGATTCTGTATTTGCCATATTACCACCTCGTCGCACATACGTTCGGTTAAACTTTTCCACATTATATTCCGAACCTCTGTTCTGAGTCAAGCATTTGCCCAAAGGAAATTCTGACTCAAGCATAACCAATTTGGAACGAACCCGTTCCCCGACTATAATTTCCAACATCATAAAGTGGCGTAGACAGGGCAGGATTCATGCAGCATAACCTGACTGGACAACAGCTTGGCAGCTACAAACTCGGTGATCTCATTGGTGTGGGTGGGATGAGTGCCGTCTATGAGTCCTATCAAACCGCCGTTCGGCGCAAAGTTGCCGTTAAGGTGCTGCCGCCTCAGTTTGCCCAACAAGCCGATTATGCCGAACGTTTTGAGCGCGAAGTTCAACTCGCTGCCCTATTGGAACATCCCCACATCCTGCCGATTTACGATCACGGCACGGATGAAGGTATCAGTTACATCGTCATGCGTCTCCTGACAGGTGGTACATTAAGCCAGCGCCTTGAATTTTTTAAGCGCCCTTCCCTGCGCGAGGCTCTGCAAATTTTGCGGCAAATCGGCAGTGGCTTGGATTATGCCCACAAACAAAACATCATTCACCGCGACCTCAAGGCCAGCAATGTCCTCTTTGACACCGAAGGTAACGCTTATCTGGGCGATTTTGGGATCGCCAAGCTGTTACAGGTCGAAAAAAGTGGATTGACGACAACCGGACAGGCAATGGGTACACCCGCCTATATGTCACCAGAACAATGGCGGGCCGAAAGTGTGGATACGCGGGCCGATATATATTCGTTAGGCGTTATCGCCTACATTTTGCTGACGGATGAACTACCCTTCCAAGCCAGCACACCCTACGCGATGATGCACAAACACTTGCATGAAAATGCCAAGCCGCCCTCCCTTGTCCAACCTAATCTGCCCCCGGCTGTCAATTCAGTCATGAATCGGGTGCTTGCCAAAGACCCCGGTATACGGTATCCCAACGCCAGTACCTTTGTCACCGCGTTGGAAGAAGCGATTGCCGAAATCCCCACCCAAGAACGTCTCACCACTGGATTTTTGGGGAGCAAGACGTTTGAAACCCTGCCGCCTGTCCCCTCTGGCCCAATGGACGACACCCGCACCCCCTTTGAGCGCCACCAACCCCGCCGACGCAAAAATAATCGCTGGATGATTGGCAGCCTGCTGTTGATGGGCCTCTTGATGATTGGATTCGGCGGGTTGATTGTATTACTCAGCAATCAAGAGGATGATCCCACACGCGAAAACGAACAGTTCCCGACCATTACCGATGATCGGCTCCAAGTTTCACCAAACGCCTCTACCGATGCCTCACCCGCCAAAGAAACACCTATCCCGACCAACACCCCCGAAGCTGAAACGGCGACTGCCACCCCTGCAAATCCACTGCAAATTACGGCCCAAACCGCCACCGAAGTGGAAATCTTGCGAACCATCCCCGGCCTTGAAGCGCAGGACGCGGCATGGTCGCCCGATGGGGAATTATTGGCCCTAGCCCGTCCGGAAGGCATTTACCTAATTTCGATGGTAGATGAAGAAGTTCGCCTGCTGCGTGGGCATACCGATGATGTCGTGACTGTCGCCTTTAGCCCCGATGGCAGCAAAATCGCTTCCGGTGCAGACGACAACACCATCCGCATCTGGGAAACCCGCACAGGTTCAGAATTATCAGTTCTGCGGGGGCATGACAACAATGTACACAGTGTTGCCTTTAGCCCTGACGGGACTCAATTGGTCTCTGCCGGAGCGGATGGCAAAATCTGGCTGTGGGGTGTCGTGGATGGCTCAGGCATTGTCTTGGGGGGGCATTCGCGCTCCGTGGAAGAAGTAGTCTTCAGCCCGGATGGAAAATGGGTGGCTTCGGCGGGCAGCGATTTTATGGTACGGATATGGGATGTTGAAAACCGCACCATGTTGACCGAATTAGCAGGCCACACCGATTTAGTCTTTACGGTGGCCTTTAATCCGACGGGTACGCGCTTGGCTTCGGGTAGTGCGGATCGTACCCTGCGAATCTGGGATGTTCAAAATGGTGATGCACTGGATATTTTGGAGCCACCCACCAGTTGGATCACCACTCTGCGCTACAGCCCGGATGGTAGTCTTTTGGCGATAGGCGGTTCCAATGGGTCGGTTCGTTTATGGGATGTCGCCTCAGATGAAGAAATCGCCACCCTTCAGCAGCAACCCAGCCCGTTTATCAATAAACTGGCCTTCAACGCCGATGGTACAATGTTGGCCTCGGTCAGTCGTCAGGGCGATGTCAAAATATGGGCACTGCATCAAGATCAAGAGGCTTTGCTAGATTTGCCCGTGCGCTTGACTGCACCCTCGACTATCAACGAGGTTATCCTATACGAAAGTCTCTGGACACCGATCGAAGCCCAATTTCGAGATTTGAAGTCCCCCGGCACAGCCGAATATGAAATCACCATTGATCCCACCGAAACCCTGCGCTGGAACTTTATCTGGTGTACGGCCACCAATGAATTATTACAAGCCAACCTAGATGCCCTGACCATGAAATTTTTTCTCAATGGTATAGACATCGGCAGTCGGTATTGGTTTGAATACGATTACACCGAGAATGACAATCGCTGCCACACATGGGCAACCCTCGTGCGTGATTGGACATTTCCCAATAACGCACCGCTCGATTTTGAAATTCGCTACACCCTAACCCGCATGGTCACGGATGGCAGCAGCAATTATATGGCAGGGGAATATGTACAGCGGATTCGCGTTTCCCCCACTGATTAGGATGAAAAAACAATCTGGGTCGCGTGCCGCACATAATCCTGCGAACGTAAGGTTTCCAGCAGATCATCCGAAATTGGCTCGTCCAAAATTGCTACCGATAGGGTTTGCCCCCCCGGCTCGGCGCGTCCTGTCCGCCAATCCGCGATATTGATGCTGTTTTCCGACAGTAGCAAGCCGACCCGTCCGATCACGCCGGGGCGGTCATAGCTTCCAATGACCAACAGCACCCCTTCCGGTTGAAAGTCGGTACGATATTGATTAATCTTCACGATATGGGCCTCGGTGCGCCCAAACAACGCCCCGGCCATCGTGGTACTGCCCGCGTGTGGCCCCAGCCAATGCACCTGACACGACATCAAATTGGCATAATCAGGGCTATCCAGTCCTTTGGTTTGGCTGACAAAGATATTACGCTCATGGGCCAGCACGGGTGCGTTGATATAATTTACTGTGCCCTCGCCTAAAATTGGCATCAACAGGCCGCGCAGCAAGGCCACCGTCATTGGTTTGACCAGCCCTTCAACCTCCTGTCCCCTAAATTCCAGCATCACCCGGTTAATTGGCCCGCGTGCCAGCGCATGTTGCAACATCCCGATGCGTTCCGCCAATTTCAAATAGGGGGCGATCATCTCAAAGGGTCGCCCATCTACAAACGGCATGTTGACGACATTGCGATAATCTTCGCCGCGCAGAGCATCGAGCACCTGCCGCGCGATCAACAAACCTAAATCGCGTTGGGCTTCGCGCGTGCTGTCACCTAAATGGGGGGTATGCAGCACATTGGGCAAATTGAGCAGCGGTGAATTAGTGATGGGTTCATGGGCATACACATCCACTGCTGCCCCCGCCAACCGCCCATTTTTCAAGGCCGTCAGGAGAGCATTTTCATCAACGATGCTGCCGTGTGCGGTGTTAATGAGTAGCGCCCCATTCTTAATCAACGCGAAGGTATCGGCATTTAACAATCCTACTGTTTCAGATGTCGTGGCACAGTGTAAACTGATGACATCGGAATCCGCCAATAATTGAGCTAGGCCAACCAGTTTTAGTCTTAAATCGCCCAGTTGATTTTCGGTCACATACGGGTCATAGGCTTGCACGGTCATACCAAAAGCCATCGCCCGCCGTGCGACCTCACGCCCCACCCGACCTAAACCGATAATGCCCAATCGTTTACCGTGCAGTTCCATCCCCACATGCTGTTCGCGTTTCCATATCCCACCCGTCATCGCGTTGTGGGCTTGAATCAAGTTCCGCGCCATCGCCAGCATCAAGGTAAAGGTATATTCGGCGGTGCTGACCGCATTCACGCCGGGGGTATTCATGACGATAATGCCACGCCGGGTAGCCGCCTCGACATCAATCCCCGCAATGCCCACCCCGGCCCGCCCAATCACCCGCAGTTTGGGCATTTTTTCCAGCAGGGCAGTGTCAATCTCCACCTCATCCCGGATGATTAAAGCCTCCGTAGCATTCAGCATCGGGTGTTTGCTCAGGTTTTCCGGTTCAACCACCTGCACCAAACCTCCGATCTCTCCTTTTAACAGATTTAATCCGGCTTCGGACAGCGACGTTGCAATTAAAATTCGATGGGTCACGCCCAATTTCCCCTCGTGCAAAATTGAATAATGGCATCTGCCAACAAAGACGGAGATATTTTATCGAATGGGTGAGGGGTTGCAGGTAAAATCTGCAATTCGCCCAACTTCAATGCTCGATACACCACGATACTTTCTTCAAGGCTCACCATGCTGTCTCGATCCCCTATCGCTATCCGCACAGGTTGGGTTATTTGGGCCAAAACATCGGGAGTCAATAGATTTCGCTCACCCAAACCCATCAATAATGCGCGTGTTTTTTCCAAGACCATGCGCCAATCTCGGTGCGTCGCCTGTAGGGTTTGGGCATATTGGGGGATTTTCTGCAAAATCTTATCGGCGTCCAACAACTTAACTTCTTTTTCCGCTGTCACGGGTGTCCAATCGAATTTGGTCGCCAATGTAAACACCCGTCCCACCCGTTCGGGCTGATACAGAGCCAGATACAGCGCGACATAGCCACCCATGCTGTAACCAAATACGTCGAATTTTTCCGACCCTGCCATGTTCAAGGCATTCTCAGCAAAATGCTCAATTTTAAAGGGTCTATCGGTTAAATCTGCCGTACCATGCCCCTCAAAATCGAGCGTAATGACCTCAAAGTGGGATTCAAGCAGCGGAACCAGTTCTGCAAATTGTGATTTTGCCCCCACTGCCCCATGTAACAAGACCAAACAGTGTTTTTTATCCATCGCCAGAAATTCCCCGAATCATTTTATAAAGGAAATACTTCACTGAGATACCGCCCCGGCGTCACCCCGTAGACGCGCTTAAAGTGCCGTGTCAGATGGGCCTGATCGAAAAAACCCGCTTCCACAGCAGCCTGTGAGATGGGCATCCCCTTCATCAGCAACGACTTGGCAAGGCGTACTCGCACCAATATTTGATAGGCATGGGGCGATAATCCGGTCTCACGCCGAAAGACTCGACACAATCTGAAGGAGCTAATATTCGCTTCCCTCGCTAGGGTATCGAGCGACACATTTTCGGTGGGGAGCGCCTCAAGATAATCTTTCGCCACCTTGACGGCCCGATGTTTGCTTTTCTCCACCTCATGCACCGTTATTTTGTCCGCCGCATGATGGACAATCAAACCAACCAGTGCCTCCAAAAGAGTGGACTCGCGTACCAATACCGAACTTGCCTCTTCTAAAGCCTTATGTGCTTGCCACAACATCGTCGCTACCGTAGGACTATAAATCGCCCCGCCCGTAAATTGAGGGACATCTCGATGTGTCTCGGTGAGTTCTTCGGCAACACGTTGCATTAAAGCGGATGAGGGATAAAACGAACGGTACTGCCAAATCGAATTGGCGGCTGGCCCACCCCCATGCACTTCGCCGGGGTTTAATACAAACACATCTCCCGGCCCAACATTCCGCACCGCCCCCCGAAATTGAGGCAAAGCGAAACCGTTTTCGGTCATGCCGATCATAAATTCATCGTGAGTATGCGGGGAAAAACTGAATTCGACAAAATGGGCACGAAACAATTCGAGTCCGCCAAAAACATCCACCCGCCAAAGTTGGGCACTGTCTTGCGATTTAGCTAATGAGGATTGCGCTTGGGTAGCCATAAGAAAAGTATAGCCGTACCCTGCAAGAACATACAAGACGGCCCAAGTTTTTCCACCTACGATGAGGGGAGTCTTGTCTAAAGTGGAGAAAGTCAATCATGACCGACACGAACCCTCTATCACAGGCCACAAAGGTCAAAATCGGAGTAGCATTTCTCGCTATCTACCTCATCTGGGGGACAACGTTTCTAGGGATACGTATTGCGGTTGAGACCATCCCGGCCTTTATGATGGCTGGGTTACGTTTTTTCTTTGCTGGGGGCATCATGATGGTTATTTTGTTAGCGCGGGGTGGATATTTCCCTAGCCTGCGACATTGGCGCTCGGCGGTGATCGTTGGCGGGCTGATGTTGGTCGGTGGAATTGGCCTCGTCAGTTTCGCCGAGGAGCGCATTTCCTCCGGGCTAGCTGCATTGGTGGTCGCAACCATCCCCATATGGATCACGCTGTTTGGATGGTTAGGTTTCGGGGGCAAAAAGCCAAGTCCTCAGATATTCACTGGGCTAGGGCTTGGGTTCGTTGGGATAATTCTACTCTTTGCACCCTCCCTAGATGCTGATAACGATCAGTTGGCAGGCATGGGCATTGTGTTCATTGGGGCCATGTTCTTTGCGATGGGAAGTCTATATTCGCGGCGTGCCCCATTGCCACAGGATACCCGCATGAGTACAGCCAGTGAAATGTTGGCAGCGGGGATATTGCTTTTGGGAGTCAGCCTGTTGTTGGGTGAACCTTCCCGCCTCGATATAACATCAATCTCACTTCGGTCTATCGTTGCCTTAATCTATTTGACCATCTTTGGATCCATCATCGGTTATACGGCCTACCTGTGGCTGCTGAAAACTGTCGAACCTGCCAAAGTGAGTACAAATTTCTATGTGAATCCGGTCATCGCGGTTGTTATGGGTTGGTTGGTCGCCGATGAAAATGTAACCCTGCCCATGATTTTCGCCACCATTGTCATTTTGGCGGGGGTAGCGGTCATCAATACCAAGCTCCCACGCATTGGTCAAAGGCGGCGACAGAAAATCAGGCTGAACATGGAAGGCATCGCCACCGAATAAGAGATATTGACTAGGGCGTGTTTGCAAACAGAATGAATAGACTTAAAATGTTGCAGTAGGAGCAAAAGACGACATGAACTAACGAACGAACAGTGGCAACACCCGTTCCGTTTCAGCGCGACTTGGACACAGAGATAGGTTAGAATAGAAAAAACTTTCCACCCATTGGAACATCTAAAGGGGAAAGCAATGGGCAAGAAAGTATCCGCCGAAGCAACCGTCAAGGGCAGCCGTTGCTAAAGATGCTTGCCAATATCTACCTACAATACAACATGCGAGACTGGCTTGACAACCATGCTTTTCAGGATGAGCAACCAGTGGCAAAAATCATTTGCAGTGAGGCACTTATTTGAGCAGGAACCGTAAGTTCTATAAGATCAGATTCTAATCGGAGCGTCGTCTTATAGTAAGGTATCACTAACATGCAATCTGGCCTTTGCCTCTTTGGGTTGCGGCGACTGGACAGCATGTCTGGTTACACCCTACACACGCTCGTGAACTGGCGTGCGAGATTGCGGGCGCGGCCTTGTAGTCCGCGCCTTTAGTCGAAAAGGATACGCGGGTTGCCCTGAAAAGACGGGGAGGTGGGGTAGATAGGTTGAAAGGCTATGTTACTCAAGGCGAATATCATGAGTCATCTTCTTCTTGTCCGTTTCGACAGGAATTCTTGGAGGATGACTCATATTGACGCTACTTGGAAGACCATCATAAGTGGTCAGTATGGCAAAAGGCATCGAACTCGATAGCGGATGGCATCGTTGTAGGCCAACCTTCAGGATGAGGCCAACCCGTAGGTGCCGCAAATGTCGGGATTTCATGGTTGATAGGATTGGCATAGCCTTCACAGATATGGCTACGCAGAGTCGCTAGCTGCTGATCGGAGAGCGTAAATACAACGCCGTCAAGACTCAGGATGTAACGTTTAATCTGATACTCCCGGCCTGCTGCCCACCGTTCCGCTTCGGCTTGGGTGGTCTCATGTAGACGCGGGCCAGCTTGACCATCGGTCTCGTATAAATATTCCTGCCACGAGTGCCCCACTTCTTCAATGAAGGTTGAGAGCACATCTTCAAACATGGGGCGGAGCGTTTCGGTGCCATCGCCGTTAGGGGTTGTGAATAATGATCGCCCAAAACGCACCCGCCGTTCAATCATCTGGTAGTATTCAATACACTCTGTTTGATCTGGCACGCCCTTGCGCTCGTAGCAGTGTGCGGGATAGTCAACCTCGACCAATGCCCCGCGTATGTCCCGATCCATGTGGGGATCAAAGACGACCTCATCGCCGGGAGCGGGCCCCCACCCGCCTAATTCTTGAGCAAATACCGCCACCTGCTGAACTGCCACATTGCCCTCGCCTTGCTGTACCAAATCATACAGATCGTTCATATCTGGACCCAGAGCAAAAGCTGGAACCACAGAACTTCTCATTGAGTAGAACGCAAGGATTAGAATTCCTACAACAATGCAGATAGCTGCGCTATACCGACGTTTAATATTTTTCCGCGAATTTTGTGTTACTATATGGCTAACTTGAATGTTCATGGCTCATCTCACTGGTTTTTTGACATCGGTTTCTAAGGGGCGTCACCCCTTTTCAACCTCAGCTTAGGAAATGGCCGTTAGCCGATAGTTCAAAGATGATTCAAGTAACGTTCAAGTAACGTTCAGAGAGCGTTCAGAGGGGGCAGCAATGACACCGTCATTGGAAATCCGTGCGCTTGGCGGGCTGAACTTTCAAGTGGATGGGCAGGTCGTGTCGGGTTTTGAAACTCGCAAGACCGAGGCACTGTTGGTTTATTTGGCGTGTACGCTAAAGCAAAATGCCCGCGAGGCGTATTCCCGTGATGAATTGGCCGAGATATTTTGGGAATATAGCAGTGCTTCCCAAGCCAAAGATAATTTGCGTGTGGCGTTGGTCAGCCTGAAAAAAAGACTCCCCGCCTTTATGAACATCACCCACGATGACATTGGGCTGAATCCGGCAAGTGCCATTTGGCTTGATACCCTAGAATTCGAGCGACGCTTGGTCTCTAGCAGCGAAGTTGACCACCTTGAGTCGGCCCTTGAGTTGTATCGGGGTGATTTTTTGGTTGGCTTCTTTGTGGACAGCAGCGCGTTTGACATATGGGCAACTCTCGAACGTGAGCATTGGAAGATGCGGGCGATAAATGCACTAGATACCGTCGTCGTTTGTTATCTAGAGACGGGCAATTATCCAGCAGGTATTGCCCGAGCCACCGCACTGCTCCAAATGGATCAACTGCGTGAAGAATCGTATCGTCGCTTAATGGAATTGCTGTGGCGCTCCGGTGAACGCACCGCTGCCCTACAAAAATATGATAGCTGCCGCGAGATTTTGCAGAAAAAATTGGACATTGTGCCCTCGCCTGAGATAACAGAATTGTACGAACGCATCCGACGGGGCGAATTGCCGCCAAGTAACCAGCGGCCTACTGATAAGAAAAAGAAAACCGAAGAATCCCCACTGGCATCTGCTGTGCCGGGGTTGTTGATTCACACGGAAAATGATGTGCCACTGCGTCCTGAATTTTTGTTTGGACGAACTGACTTGCTGGCCCAGTTGCACGAATTGTTGAATAACCAACGACGGGTGCTGCTGCAAGGATTCAGCGGGATAGGCAAAACCGTTCTCGCTGCCGAGGCTACTGCTAGATGGGTCGCCGAAGGACACACCCCTGTGCTGTGGCTGGTGGCACGGGATGAGCCTGTCGGGGCGCTACTGGAGGCGATGGCGCGTCCTTTTGATGCTCACCGCGAGATTGCTGTTGGGGAGAGCGAATTACGCCTCCAAAAAATGCGGAGTCTATTGGCGGAAGCGGGCATCAAGTTAGTCGTGATTGATGATGCTCAAGATGGGCGGACGCTTCAACAGATAATGCAAGCCATCCCGATACAAGTCCCAGTACTCGTTACATCCCGACAACGCATCCCCGTTGGGCCGATCCTCAACGTGACCGAACTCACCCCTCCAGATGCTATGGCTTTGCTCAACTATCACGCCAATCGAACATTTCTGGCTCATGATGACGACGCCCAGAAGCTTTGCCGCCGCTTGGGATTTCATCCCTTTGCGCTGGAAATCGCGGGCAAGACCTTGCTTGTGGATGACTTGACCCCCGCTGAGTTGCTGAATCGGTTTGGCAAATCGCTCCACCTGATGACCATGCCAGCTTGGTTTGCCAATGAGGGGCGTGAGAGTATCAAAGAATTGATGGATGCCAGCATCGCGTCACTGGATCCTTCGGCACGTGATGTTTTTCTGGCCTTTGGTGCCTTGTTCACGACGACTGCAACGTCCGACCTACTGGCGCTTTGCCTGAACAAAAACCGAGACGGTATCGAGGCTCTCTGTTCTGAGCTTCAGCGGCGTGGCCTAGTGGAGCGACTTGGTCCCGCAAGTCCCGATCTGACGATCTATCGTGTCCACGATTTGGCCTACAGCTATGCCCGTGCCAACAGCCGCCTTTCACAAACTACAGTCATTGCTGCTTGCCGAGAATGTGCTGCCCGACATACCAAAACCTTGACGGCGCTCGATGCTGAACTGGGAAATCTGTTGGGGGCCGCCTATGCCGCCTATGAGACCCACCTGTGGGAGGAGTTGGTCGAAATCATGCGACTGCTGGCGGTGGATTCTGGCGAGTCGGGTTATTTTGCGTCACGTGGCTACAGTGCGAGTGTACTGTACCTCATGCGTCTCGCAATTGAGGCCGCCAAAGCCGAACAATGGATCGAACCCGCCCACTATCTACTAGGCAAATATGGCGATGCTTATGCGATCTATTTGGGAAACCTTGCTCAAGGCTTGGAGGCTTATCATGAATCCTTAGAATTTGCCCGATTGATGGGAAACTCGAATCGTATTATCACCCTGTTGACTCTGATCGGCACCACCGAATTTCAACAGGGTAGCGACCCCGAACATTATTATGAAGAAGCCTATGCCCTAGCACGCGACCACAACGATGACAACAGACGTGCCTATGTATTAAGTCACCGCAGCTTTTATGAAGGTCGGAAAACCCCACCGAATTATGAGAATAGCCGTCGTTGTTCTGATGAGGCAGTAGAAATCGCTACCCAGCTTAACCTGCATGAAGTCCATTTCATGGCTTTGATTAATCGTGGCAATTGTGAACGTATACTTGGCTGGTTGGAGTTAGCGCTGGTCTCAGACCAAGACGCCTATCGTTTGGCTCATGAACTTGACAATAAGCACTGGATGGCAGACGCCTTGATGTCGCTGGGTGAAGACTACGATGCCGTTGGTGCGCGGGATAAGGCTCAATACCATTTCGAGCAAGCGTATACACTTTGGAAAGCCAGCGGCGCCACAAGCCGTATCGAACGACTACTTAGATTTATGCGGAAAAATAATTATACACTCCCCCCCGATTCAAACAAGAAATCCAATTAGACACCCTAAGGAGCTTATTATGAAACGTCGTAAGAAACTTCATATGTTTATAGTCATGTGCCTAGCACTTCTGGTGGTCACGCCATCGCTTCATTATCCAGAACCTATAAATGCCCAAGATGATGTCCCGCCTGATGTATGTGCCCTCAATGACTTCCAAACTACCGGGCAAGAGTGGGTCTATCCGGGAAGTGGCTCAGGCATTACCAGCGATCCCAATTTCGTCGTACCTGAAGGCGTTGTAACACTTGGGGACTTTGGGCATTGGATACCAGATGAAGTCACCACAGGCGATGCCCGCGTTTTGATTTTGGTGGTGGACGATTTCAACAATCCGGCCAAGTCGAGCAAGAATGGACTAACACACGGTCAAGCAGTCCTTGATATAGTGCAACAGGTTTATGAGCAGCTAGTTCCAAGCCAACCACCTCAAGAAGAAGGAGACGAGTACACAACGGCGGATTTCAAAATTGACACAGTTAACATTCCCGGATACGACTTAACCAATATCGAAAGCGCCATACAGACAAAAATTACAGAAAATCCAAGTTACGACAAAGTGGTACTCAATATGAGTTTCGCCGTTCTACCCTGTCAGATTGAACCATTTTCGCTCCATATCCGTGACGAGTTTTTGCCCACCCATTTTGCCAGCGACTTTATTGCAGAAGCCGCCCCCAACTGGGAGGTACTTAGTGTGGAGGATAGTGGCGTGCTGGAAAACGCAGGTTTGGAAGTGAGCGACGTCATCACTGGGTTCGACACCACCTGTGATGACTATAATCGCGTTGATCTATGGACGAATGTTTTGGCATCTATGATCGCCGAGGACAGCTTAACCCTATGTGTTGAACGTGCGGGCACACCCGTGACTCCCTCGCCACAAGTTCCGGCGCTGGCCCTTTTTAAGGCTATTCGTGGATACTCGCTGACCCTTGCCCTCACAGAACTTTCCTTGAGTGGGCAAACTGGCCTAACATTGGCTCAATGGGATCAGAATATTCAGTTGATGGCGGCCTATGTGTTAGGTTATTTGACGGGTCTTCCACCGAATCACTTTGATTTAACGCCCCTTTATCATCTACTGCAAACTTCTTCAACACCTATCATACCGGTTGCAGCGGCAGGCAACTTGGGCCGATCTATGCCGGGCTATGCCCCCTCGCTGGCCCCCGGCAGTTGGGACATGGTAATCAGTGTCAGTGGCAGTACCGCCAATGAACCAACCCTCCAATGGACGCCTTCCAATAATGGTGAAGTGATGGCCCCGGCGCTCTGGTATTTGGATAATGGCGAGTACATAGCTGGTACCTCATTTGCGGCCCCTGCTGTTAGCGTCATGGTTGCACTGGCAGCGGCGGCTGACCCGAATTTTAATTGGCGGGACTGTGCCAATGCGGGTGTCAACAATAAGGCTTATGCTAATCGCCCGATTGCCGATGTCCTAATTACGACGAGCAGCCCTACGAACGGATGTCCACAGTGATATAGGTTTTGGATAGAGTAGGCCATCCCTGTGGCGAGGGTGGCCTTGAAACATAAGTATGAAGTGACTAAGGCATTAGAATTCGCGGTTAAACATACTGGGAAATTTAAAGTTCAAGAATTCAGTGCCCCGGTCCGTTGTATTGAACAAATGCGACTCAAAGGCTACATTCTGGGACCCCTTCACTTTGCGGCTGAAAAACAAATCTCTTTCACGGCACAATACAGGGTAACAGAATGAGCCGAACTCATCCTCGCCGATTTTGACCCGACGATGAAACGCCTGACCGTGCGGGGCAAGGGCAACAAAGAACGTCTTGTGCCGATTACGGGAGGCAGCTTACAAGCATTGCTGGATTGGCTGGTGGTACGCGGGAACGGTTCCGGGCCGCTGTTCTTTGCCGTCAACGAACCAGCAGAATCATCGAGCAAGCCATCACGCGGCAGGCGATTTTCAAGATTTGCAGCAAGCGGGCGCCAGAAGCCAAAATCCCCGATTTCTCCCCACGATTTCCGACGGACGATTGTGGGGGATTTATTGGATGTCGGGGCGGTATTGTGATGGTCAAGGATTTGGCGGGCCATGCCAGTATCCAAACGACAGCACGGTATGATCGCTGGATCAGGCACGGCTGCAACATGCGGTGGAATTGCTCAACACGCCGTATACGGGTCGAAAATCGCTTATGCGACTGACTATCAGCCCTTGTTTCCTTCCGGGGGGTTTGTGCTCCGTTGCACACCATAAGCCAGAATCAGATGCGAAAAGTAGTCCAAGTTTGTTTATCTCACTGGACGGCGTGACGGAATGGCCTAATCAATTGCAGTCTGATGTGTTCGATGCTGACATCGCAGCTTAAGGAACAGGATGCTTCGCTCATGGGGCGGGTGACCTACCGAGAATGGGCACCCTACCAGCCCACAGCGACGGATGAGCCGTTTGCCAGCCTCATCAACAAGACGCCCAAATACGTCATCTCAACCACACTGGATAAAGTCGAGTGGGGACAATGGAACACGATATCGTTGCTCAAGGGCAATCTTACAGATGAGATCAACAACTGAAGGCGCAGTCCCGCAACACCATTGGCGTCGGCGGAGCCCTACCCTAATGCGTTCCCTACTGAAAAAAGACCCACTTGACGAACTGCGGTTGCAAGTTCATCTAGTAACCAATGGTGCGAGTTGAAGGGGTCATGAAAATGTGCCACACTAGAGGTGTTCAAGACAAAGTGAGGTAACAACATGACCACTGAAGATATTATCCTGCACATTGTTTGCTCTGTCGATGATTTAGTGAAAGTGCCGCAAGCCACGTTGTCTCCGAGCTAGGTGGTGACGATTGGGATTCTATTCGTGGTCAAAGGGGAACACTTTCGAGCCTTCTATCGCTGGCTGAAACAGGATTATGATGGCTTGTTTGGGGGATTCCGGATCGCACGAATCTGTAACGACAACTGGCACGTTACCAGCACTTCTGTGATCGGTTGTTGGCGGGCCGTAGTGTACTCAGGATGAGCGATAGCTAAATACTTGTTTGGCCCTTTTCCGTCCGCTTCGTCCTAAAGCCGAGCCTTTTCAGTTGAGTATTGCGCAGTTCTCCCTTTGACCCAGTCTCCCTTTATGATGCCATTGGCTTCTGTACTCAGGCCGGACTTGATTACTTGAAATGCGCTGTAAAATCATCTTTAGGCGAAAGCGCTCTCTGAAATATCTACGAGCGTTACCCCATGCGGTTGCACTGTTAAATTCAAGGTCAACAAATTTGGAGTAGATGAAAGATATTCGACACTCATTTTCAGTTCCATCTTTTGCCGGAGTATGTCAAGGTCTTCACGCAGAATCTGCTCCGGTGACCCCATATCAAACCAAGCATCCAGCACGCTACCATGTTCACGGTCAAAACGGGTAGTCTGAACCCGGACTTTTCGCTCAAATCCCGGCAAATTCAAGGTAAATTCTTTCGCCGCTTTTTGTACAAACATATCGTAAAGTCGGCGTGTGCCAGTAGCCTGTTCGACAAAACGGTGATCACTTGCTGCCTCGTTGGTGTAATGACAATAATTCCATACCAGAGCCGAGATTTTCCCGCTTGTATGGCGTGTCACAACGAACGAATCGCCCATATCGAGTATCTCATCTCCCAATCGGGAAAGAAACCAATAGCCATGATAGGAAGGTTTTTTTAGGCCCTGTGTATTAATCAAACCGAAGCCGCCATGAAACGGTACATCCCCGGCACGTGTTTCTTCAAAAATGTCGCTGATAACCCAGAAGGATAGGGAATCGGCATGACCATGTCCAGCTAGATTGTTCTGTACGATAAATGGGGCAAGGAACGCCGTATCGTGAGTGGGGTCACGCGGGCTTGGGCTACTGCTCCATTCGGTATAATGCTTTTCAAGATGTGAGTAACCGTTTTCTTCAAGCGTTTTTTCATAACCCGTCAGGTCAACCACGAGGCGCTCTGGCCCATCCCACGTCATATAGCCCTTACCGTCGGCATCAAATGGGTGATTGGTGGGATAGGGATGTGTTGAGAAGAAATCAATTGGTATATTTTCTTCACGGCACGCACTTAGGAACTTATTGCCCCATGATGCTATACCGGGGCCAGCCGATGCCGACGCCGTTGCAGGGCCGCCTACTTTGAGGGATGCATCAATCTGCTTAATGGCACGGACGGTCCGTTTATACAACTCCAAATAAGCATCATAATCCGCATCTTTCCAGAAGAAAAACAAGTCCGGCTCGTTCCAGACTTCAAAATACCAGCGTCGTACTTCATCCTGACCATAGCGTTCGATAATGTGCCGGATAAATTGTTGAATAAACCATTCCCAGCGCTCCCAATTATTGGGCGGGGTAATGTTGCCTTTCCACCAGAAAACCGTCTCCTCCCCGCTTGCAAGGTCATATGGCATAAACCCAAGTTCGACAAATGGGCGAATCTTGATCGAGAGCCAGTGGTCGTATACGAGATCAACGTATTGCCAGTTCACAATGGGCTGTCCGTCTTCTTCTCGATAGACCATCATATCCTCGTGGAATAGACCGTGCATTCGCATGTAGTCGAAGGGTATCTCGCGCTGGATAAGTTCCAGATGTTTTTGGAAGTCTGCGCGTAGGGCTTCTGCAACCCGTCCGCCACCGACGCACACCTTCCAATAGGGGTTAAGGGGTTCGCCTGATTGGTTGCGGTCAATCGTGATCTCTGTTTTTGTCATCTTTAGGATCGTTCCTTAAACAATAGAAGGTTTAATTCAAAAGGGCCTCTCATACGGAATTCGGATGATGAAGGCCCTTCTTAACCACTCCACAAGCATAGGGAGAGGGAATACCCCTGTATTGAAACCCTTCCCTGTGTTTGGGGAAGGGTTGGGGATGGGGGTGGTCTTTACCCGAATCTGGTATCATATGGCAAGACCTTTCTTATTAGTCGGCCATTTTACCCACCAATCCAAGATTGACCTTTTTTTCAACAGGCTGATTTAAAGGCTGAGGCTCCCTAACGTGCGCTTTCTGCCATTAATGCCGAGCGATCATCATCCACGATAACGCCTTGTAAATGGAGTTCCTCTGAAAAATGGCATTTCACTATACCTTTGTCCTGTCCTGCGTGCCGTGCCTCCGGTTCTTCGGTGGAACATCTCTCCTGAGCATAGCCACATCGTGGATGGAAGTAGCACCCCTTTGGTGGATTGGAGGGGTCCGCCACTTCGCCTGTTAAGCGAATGCGAACACGTTTGCCTCTATCCAAAGG
The DNA here is from genome assembly GCA_024434115.1 of Chloroflexota bacterium. Classification (GTDB taxonomy): domain Bacteria; phylum Chloroflexota; class Anaerolineae; order Aggregatilineales; family J027; genus CFX10. The sequence continues at coordinate 70,972 of QMIT01000009.1, read as the reverse complement.
ATCGGTGATAGGTACAGCCGAAAGCAACGCTTCGGTATAGGGATGTTTTGGCTGACGGAATAAATCGTCGCCAGTGGCCGTTTCGACCAGTTTTCCAACATACATCACCGCTATACGGTCACAAATATGCCGGATAACACTTAAGTCGTGCGAGATAAAAAGATAGGTGAGTTGAAATTCATCCTGTAACTCTTTAAGGAGGTTGAGTATCTGAGCACGCACCGATACATCCAGCGCGGATACGGCCTCATCAGCAATAATCAGACGCGGTTCAGTAATCAGGGAACGTGCAATACCAATACGCTGCCGTTCGCCACCGCTAAAGGCATGGGGATAGCGTGACATATATTCTTGACGTAAGCCTACACGTCGCAAGATCACAGCCACCCGTTCCTGCATTTCGCTGCGGGGTGTACCACTAATTTTGAGCGCCTCACTAATATTTTCAAAGACGGTCATGCGCGGGTTAAGTGATGAATACGGGTCTTGGAAGATCATCCGAATTTCATGTCGTAGACTTCGCAATTGATTAGAGGCTGTGTGGGCAAGATCAACAACATTACCCGATTTCTGCTGATAGAGCATTTGTCCCTGTGTAATGTTATATGCACGGACAATACAGCGTCCAATAGTTGATTTACCGCAGCCACTTTCACCCACCAGTCCAAAGGTTTCGCCATTACGAATTTCCAGCGAGACCCCATCAACCGCTTTTACATGCCCGGTTGTTTGTCCAAAGAGACCTTTATTGATAGGAAAGTGCTTCTTCAAATCGCGGAGTTCCAGCATATTGTGAGGGTCATTCATGGACAGCCCCTCTACGTTAATTGTTTGTGCTTGCATCTTAAACTTCTCGCTCCAATTGCACGTGATTCTGAGAGGCCAATAAACACCGCACCTGATGGCTGTCACTCAGTTGCGTTACTTCTGGCACGACATGGCTGCACTGCTCAATACGTTCACGACAACGGGGGTGAAAAGCACAGCCACTGGGTCGGCGAAATGGGCTGGGAACCATCCCTTCTATTGGGTTCAGTGCGTTACGCTGGGCTGCCATTTTGGGGATGCTTTCGAGTAAGGCTTTGGTATAGGGGTGCTTTGGATTATGGAAAATCGTATTGACATCCCCATGCTCCACAATACGCCCAAGATACATCACGGCCACTTCATCGGCGATTTCGGCGACGACCCCTAAATCATGGGTGATAAAGAGGATCCCCATGTCATATTTTTCTTGCAGCGAACGCATCAGATCGAGAATTTGGGCTTGTGTAGTGACATCAAGGGCCGTTGTTGGTTCATCAGCAATCAACAGCGCCGGGTTACAGGATAATACCATTGCAATCATCGCACGCTGGCGCATCCCACCACTCAGGCGAAACGGATATTCATCTATTAAACGTTCTGGTCTTGGGATTTCGACGAGGCGCAACAATTCAATCGCGCGTTCGCGTGCTTCTTGCTTGGTAGCATCTGTATGGAGTTGGATCATTTCAATGATCTGATTACCAATGGTGTGCATGACACTTAGGGACGACATCGGCTCTTGGAAAATCATCGCAATTTCCTTGCCGCGTATTCTCCGTATAGCCCGTCCCTTTTCATCAAGTTTAGCGATGTCAATTAGCGTGCCGTCTGATTGGTGATACAGCAGTTCGCCCTTCACAATTTTGCCGGGGGTGTGGATGATTTTGAGAAATGAACGGCTGGCTACACTTTTGCCGCAACCGCTCTCCCCTACCAAACACAATGTTTTGCCGCGCTGAATGACCAAATCAACCCCATCAACAGCTTTTACCACGCCAGCGTCGGTGGAGAAGTGGATATGTAAATCTTTTACTTCGAGTAATGTCTCTGCCATAATAAGCCTTTATCAACACTTAAATTTCAAGAAGCCCGTGTATTTTTAATACACACTAGTACGGGTCAGCCGCGTCGCGCAATCCATCGCCCAAAAAGTTAAAGGCTAGAACGATAATAATCACGGCAATTGCTGGCGCCAGCATCCAAGGATAATTTGAAATTACATTGATCTGTTGAGCCTGTTGCAATTGCACCCCCCAGCTAACAGCAGGTGGACGCAAGCCAAAACCAAGATAACTGAGCGCTGTCTCTGCCAGAATCATACCCGGCAAAGCAAGGGTGACGGAAGCAATGATGTGACTGTAAAAGGATGGGAGCATGTGCTTAAAGATTAGGCGCCTAGACCGCGCCCCATCTAGTCGTGCGGCAAGGACAAAATCTTCCTCACGCAGCACTAGGAATTTACTCCGCACCACACGTGCCAGTCCTGTCCAGCCGGTAATAGCCAGCAGCAGCACAATAATGGTATAGACCCGCAGAGTGCTCCAATCAATTGGAACTAAGGCCGCAATTGCAATAATGATAGGGAGCGTAGGGATTGACATCGTAATTTCGATAAGCCGTTGGATGATGTTATCAACCATACCACCCAACAACCCTGAGATTCCACCGAGGATAATCCCAATGGTCATGCTGATGGAAACGCCAACCCAAGCCACGACTAGGGAAATACGCGCACTAAAGATAGTACGGCTAAGAAGATCGCGCCCGATAGCATCACCGCCTAACAGGTAGAAAGGCTGGCCGTGTTCTTTGGGGCCAAAAAGGTGTAAATCTGTTTCAAACAGGCCAAATACCTCGTAAGAATCACCATGCACAAACAAGCCCACTGGAATGATTGTTTCGGTATCTACCTTATAGATTTTCTTGTAAGAAAGCGGATCTCGTTCATAGGTATAGGGATGAACATAGGGCGAGAAGCGACCATCTTGGAAAAAATGGAGCTGTTGTGGCGGCGAATATACATATTCGGCGATATATGTTTTGGTCGCTTGCGGGGCAAAAAAGTTGGCGAAAAGCGCAACGACATAATAGGTGACGACGACAATCAAGCCGACGACTGCCAAACGATGTTTGCGAAACTTCCACCACATTAATCGCCATTGCGACGCGAATTCGACAGCTACCTCGGTATCGGTATGGGCGGTATTCTTTGCCGCAGGCGTTACAGCCTCGTGTTGTTCTAAAGTTGTATCCATCAATATTAATCCTTATTCTAGGCGGATGCGCGGATCGAGGATGACTAGTAGCACATCCGAGATAAAGGTTCCAATGACAGTTAAGGTGCTCAAAACGAGTATAAATCCGGCTGCTACATACATATCCTGCTCTTTGAGCGCCTCAAATAAGACAGGACCCGATGTTGGCAAATTTAGCACAATGGACACAATCACCTCACCCGCGACAAGTCCGGGCAATGCCCACCCGATTGTACTCACAAATGGATTTAAGGCATAGCGTACCGGGTATTTCCATATGAGGCGTCTTTCGGGAAGTCCCTTCGCACGGGCAGCATCAACATATGGGCGTTTCAGTTCATCGAGGAGATTTGCCCGCATGGTGCGGATCAAGCCAGCCGTATACGATGTGCCGATGATAATTACGGGGATGATCATATGTTTCAGCAGATCAGCAACTCTGGCCCAACTCCAAGACGCATTGACATATTCGGCAGAGAATAAGCCAATTAAGGCACGCCCTCCATAACGATAACTGAGATACATCAGGATTAAAGCGAAGAGGAAATTGGGGGTCGCTACTCCGATGAAACCAATAAAGGTCGCTATATAGTCCCAAATAGAATATTGCTTGACCGCCGAAAAGACCCCAATCGGTAAGGAGACAAACCATACGAACAGAACTGATGAACTTGTCAATAAGAATGTCATGGGGAGACGCTCAAGGATTAAGACCCTTGCATCGCGCCTAAATGTCAGAGAGTATCCAAAGTTACCTTCGGTAACAATGTTCTTCATCCACTTATAATACTGAACATAGACGGGATCATTCAGGCCATATTGGTCGCGCAACTGTTCTGTAACAGCCGGGTCTATTCTGTCTGAGCCTTGCGACATCATTTCAGAAACCATGTTGGTTACGTAATCGCCCGGTGGTATTTGGATGACCACAAATGCGATCACAGTAATAATCCAAACAGTCAATATCATAAAGAGTAGACGACGGGCAAGATATTTTAGCACGGCTATTTTCTTCCTAAACTCTATTTCTAGGCGGGGAGGGGTTCTCCGCTGGACGGAGAACCCCTTAAATCAAACTCTATCAGAGTATTATGCTATTGCTTCAGATACCATTGCTCAGGGTAAGTAATCTTTTCGACGCCTTCACCCCACCCATGAATCCATTGGTCGGGGAAGTTCCCAATCCGTTCATGATAGGGCTGGAAGCCGTTTCCGGGGCGCGAGATACCAATTACCCAGAAGTTATCCGCCGCGATATCCAAAACTTCAGTCATCGCTGCAACCTGAGCTTCCTGAGTGGGTTGTTGACCCACTTGTTCAAACTTCAATCGGAGGTCCTTGACGTCCTGTGGCGGCTCAATCAGCACGGCGTCCTGTGCGCCCGCCCACCAGTAGAACCAGCTAACTCCAAACAGGCTGTCATATTCGCCGGGGACATAGTAGCGCGGCTGAAGAATCGGGGTCAGGCCTGCGCCGCCTTCTCCGGTGTAGATGGTGGCTTCATAGTTATTCTGTTCACGGCGTTCGGTCATCACGTCGGCAGCGACAGCATCAAGGAGAGCCTCAACACCCACTGCTTCCCAGTAGCCCACCAGTAATTCACCAACAGATACCCAATTCTGCTGCCATGCCTCAGAATTCGGGACTGAGAGGACGAATGAGAGCCGTTCGCCGTCGGAGCGCAAGCGATACCCATCGGAATCGCGGTCTGGGGCGACCTTATCAAGATACTCATTTGCAAGGTCAACGTTGTATTCAACATACTGCGTGGCAAGGCGTTCATTGTATAGAGGTGAGGATTCCAGCGGCGAAACCTGCGCGGGCGTACCCTGTCCCTGATGGACGATTTCGATTATCTCTTCACGATTGATCGCGTGCGACATCCCGATACGGAAGTTGATGTCTTTGAAGATTTCTGCAAGCACGGTGTCTTGTGTATTGAAATTAAAGTGAATCGAGTTGGTATTGCCCGCTTCGTCATTCCAGAAGGACATCGCCAGTGGTGCACCGGAATCGAGGGCATCGAAGAAGAATTCACGACCTGTCGCGTCTTTGATGTAATCAATATCCCCATTTGCCAGCGCGAGATTACGGGCTTCGTCGTCTTGGTAAGACACCCCGATGACCTCATCAATGTAGGGGAGTTGATTGCCTTCGGTGTCAACTTTAAAGTAGTAGGGATTACGCACCATATTCATCTCGGTGCTACCGCCCAGTACACTGGTTGGAACCCATGGGAAGAGCAGCGGGCGTTCCAAATTGTTGAAGTAGTTATTGGTATCTTCGGTGGGGCCAGAGGCTTTGATGTTGAAAAGGCTCACCCAGTCTTCCGCGCCCTCAGTTTCGGCCACAAGGTCAGCAACATTGGGATTGTAGTCCGCATGGAACTGTGACAAATAATGTTTCGGGAACCATGTGATATGACGCCCATTCCATTGTGGGAGGGTGTACAGGAATGTACCGTAAGGATTAGCAAAGATGAACTTTACCGTGTAATCATCAATTTTCTCAGCACGGAATTCCGCAGCACCTTCACGGGGTAGCCAGTCTGCACTTGGGCCAGCGGGTGATAATTCTTCGTTGAACAGAATGTCATCAATGTAGAACATGATGTCATCGGCAGTGAAGGGTGCGCCGTCTGACCATTTCATCCCCTCACGGAGGTGGAAGGTATATTCGCGCACGTCATCGCTGACTTCCCAGCTTTCGGCAATGTTAGGGACAACGCCAGAGAAATCTGGAGCCCAAGAGGCGAGGTTTTCCCAACCTGTCACATACCACAGACCGCCCCAACCGGGATTGTTGCCAACGAAACCCATCCGCATTGCGCCGCCGTATTCACCAACTTCCTTGAAGGGTTCTACGACTCGCGGAGTCACTGGCAAACGCTCTTCGACGGGTGGCAACTCTCCAGCTTCAACCCGTGCGGTTAACATTGGAGATTCGTGATAGGTTCCCTGTGCATTTACGAGGTTACCAACGGGGGCCAAAGTGACCAAGAGTAATATAGCCAAAAAATAAAGGCCAAGTTTACGCATTTCAAGCTCCTCAACTCAATATGTATGAAAATGTGTAATACATACATGCTTAATCGTTTACTGCCAACTGCGATACTAAATTACTATGCTGTGCTGGGTGCCTCCTTTTTCTGATCTGCTGAAGTTGATTTGAAATATGGGATGGGAATACAGGTAAGAGCGGCTGCGTATGGGGATGGTGAAGCTATGGTGAATTTGAATGGGCGCTCTGACAATTACGCAGCTAGTCACGAGACATCTAACAGTTGAATAGAAGAACCCGGCTGTTTGGGCAGCCAGATCAATAACCACGTTTTTCAACCCAACAACTCTGTGTTGTTTCATAAGAGCGCCTCGCTATTGCAAGCGCTTGCAATTTTTACTAAAAAAAATATCGCCTTATTTTTAAGAACATCAGTATGATATTCTATTAGTTGGATACCGAAACAATAAAACCTTTGCAAGCGTTTGCAGAAAGCATAACATGGAAAATGATACTTTGTCAAGCAATTTGACTTTAAAGGTCAAAGTCTATTATACCAAATTCGGCTCAATGATGGGTATTTTGCTCCAACGATGGGTTAAAACCCTTTGTTCCGAAAATCCACATAATCACCCGAATTCCGGATTACGCGACGGGTGGGCGAAGCATTTGGCCTAAGATTCGCTCTATATCGAGCATATCCAGCCTACGCCAAATTCTGAATCAACTTTGGTCAGGCAAAAGATATGCTCTCTGGTGTAGCGACCGGATTAATTGCTGTATTGCGATTTTGAACTAGCACTCAATCATGAATTTTGCTTCTGGGCGCGGGCTTCACGATAAGCCTTTGCATCAAATCGCCGACGTTCGCCCTCAATTTGGAAATCAAGCCGTTCAACCCCCAATGCTTTCAAAACCGCCAGTTCAACAGGGGAGAAATCTTCCACATGATCCCGGTTGAAGTTCATTGGCGCTTTTAATGCTACTGGGGGATTGGTGATAAAGCGGGCTTTACCGGAATGGTTTTGTGAGGACGCATGAAGCATAAAGGGGTGCATAATGACGACATCCCCTGCTTTTCCTGTTAGTTCACGAAAGTCTTTGCATTCATGAATAAACTTACCAAAACCGCCTTCAAAGGGATGTAAACCTTCGCGGTTGTTGTTCAAATATTCGGCGACGGGTTTGATCGAGTCGCAGGCCATAAAAGTCCCCCCACCTCTCGGTTCAATGTCACGCCAAACGACAATCAAAAGCAGGCCTTGTTCAGGGCTATCCAGAAAATGCCAGAAGAAATCGCCATCTTTGTGCCAGCCGCCCGACTCTGGAGATGGGGCAACCCAGTCCCGGTCAGCGCCGAGTCTAAAGTTGACAATATAGCCATCACCCCAACGAACAGGGGTTTGAACACGATCCTCCCCGCCCAGCAAATCACAGATAGCACCATAGACTTTGGGCGAGAATTCTTTTACATCAACAAACTCCTTGTTTGGCATATGGATGATGGGCTGCTCCCATGTGGCGGGATCATCTTCCCGATATCCAAGACGCTCGAACGCAGCAGCGGTTGATTGCGCGGCAAAGTTGGTATCAAAACAATTGGTTAAGTGAACAAAACCATAGTCCAAAAAATGTTGAACTTCTTCCGGTGACAACGTTGTATAGTCCATGTTCTTATCTCCTGAAAAGGGTTTCTCATCGGTGTTATCAATCTTTTTGCAAGCGCTTGTAAAGCAGTCTATACTATATCCAATTACATTAGATACGTCTATAAACCTCATCTGCGAGATGTGACTATGACATTTCATAATCCGATATTGCCGGGCTTTTATCCTGATCCATCTATCTGCCGCGTTAATGAAGATTACTATCTGATAACGTCAACTTTTGAATATTTTCCGGGGCTGCCCATTTTCCACAGCCGCGATCTGGTTCACTGGCGACAGATTGGGCATGTCATACATCGCCCATCGCAGTTAAGTTTAGATGGTTTGCAAGGTTCAAGAGGCTTATTTGCGCCCACCATCCGTTACCATGATGGGCTTTTCTACGTTATCAACACGCTGGTTCCCAATTTCAAAGACCCAACACCCCCCTACGGAAATTTTATTGTGACAGCTACCGATCCAGCAGGCCCTTGGTCTGATCCCTACTGGTTGGAGGATGCGCCGGGAATTGACCCATCCTTATTGTTTGATGATAACGGGCGAGTATGGTACACCGGGAATCGTATTCCACGAACTGGCGAATCCGATCATGGTCATCGGGAAATCTGGCTTCAGCAACTAGACCTGAACTCGATGCAGCTTATTGGAGAAAAATACGCGCTGTGGGATGGTGCAGCCAAACGAGCCATTCATCCCGAAGCTCCCCACCTATACCACATCGGTGACACCTATTATCTGATGATTGCAGAGGGCGGCACGGATGCCTATCATGCCGTCACTATAGCCCGCAGCAAAACTATCACCGGACCCTATGAATCGTGTCACCGTAACCCAATCCTCACGCACCGTCATAAGGGTTATTTCTCAGAGATTGCGGCGACAGGCCACGCCGACTTAGTCCAGACGCAAAATGGTGAATGGTGGATGGTTGCCTTAGGTGTCCGTCCCTACAGCACACCCTTTGAACCGGGCTACCATTACAATCTGGGACGTGAAACGTTTATGGCCCCGGTTACATGGGAAATGGATGGCTGGCCTGTTGTTAATGCGAGACGCGGTGGCATCGAACCAGAATTTCCGTCGCCCAATCTGCCGCCTCATCCGTGGCCTGAACAACCTACCCGTGATGATTTTGACGCGGATACCTTAGCTTTTTGCTGGAACTTCTTACGCAATCCTCGTGAACAGTTTTGGAACCTGACGGATCGCCCCGGTCATTTGCGTTTGCGTTTGCGGCCAGAGCAGTTAAGCGAGTGGGTAAATCCTAGTTTTGTGGGGCGACGACAACAACATATCAATTTTGTCGCTGAGACGGTGATGGACTTTGCGCCAGAGAACGAGCATGAATGTGCCGGGGTCGTTGTATATCAAAACAGTGATCAGCACTTTCGTTTTGTGGTGTCACTCATCAATGATACACGCATGATCTCGCTCATAAAACGCGACAAGAGTATAGAAGAAAAACTCGCCGAAGCACCGCTCTCGCACGATCATTGCTATCTCAAAGTGACCGCCCAAGGGCAGGCCTACAGTTTTTTTGTCAGTGAAGATGGCAACCAATGGCATCCCGTTGCTGAAAATGTAGATGGGCGGATTCTCAGCACAACAGTTGCAGGTGGATTTGTCGGAACCTATATCGGTTTATACGCCAGCAGTAATGGCTTAACCAGCCAAAATATTGCGGACTTTGATTGGTTTGATTATGGGGAGTCTAAAGAGGCGTGTCCGCGATAACGATTGCTCCTGAACGGGTTGACGTTTCATCTGAGCGACTGACTTTTCTTGATACCGCGCTGCAACGCTATGTTGACCAAGGCAAAGTAGCAGGCATTGTTGCGGTGCTATCGCGGCGTGGACAGGTTTTCTATGCCAAAGGTTATGGTGCTGCCAATCTCGCAACGCATCAACCGATGCAGCCTGATACCTTGGTGCGGCTGTGGTCAATTACCAAAGTGATCACGGCTGTTGCCACGCTGATTTGTTATGAACGTGGTGAATTCGTGCTAGACCAACCCATTGCGGACTTCATTCCCGCGTTTAGATCAACCCCTGTCTATGCAGGCATGGAGGGGGATGAACCCTGTTTCGTCAAACAGGAACGTCCGATCACCATCCGGCATTTGCTTACCCATACAGGCGGAATCCCATCCGGGTTTGGTGGAGCAACGGAACCCCCTGAAGGGATGCTTCGCGCCAAGATCAAAGCGCTGCAAACGTCACCTGTTTCGCTGGCCGAGATCGTGGAGAGCATTACCCAAGTCCCATTGGTTGCTCAACCGAATACACTTTGGCGTTACGGTCAATCGTTTGAGATCTTGGCTCGCCTAGTCGAAATCACCTCAGGATTGCCATTTGCCGACTTTTTACAAACGTATATTTTCGATCCACTGGGCATGACGGACACAAGTTATGTGATCGGGGATGACCGGATTGATCGTTTCAGCGCATTTTACACAAGGGCACAAGATGGCAACCTGTCGCTTCTGGAAGCGCCAAGTCAGAGCATTCATTACACATCGAATGGTCACAGACCACCCGGACAATGGCAGCACGGCGGGGCTGGCCTTGTGTCAACAGCATTAGATATTCAACGGCTTGGCAATATGCTGCTCAATCGGGGCACACTCTATAAGGCGTGCATTCTCGCGCCTAGCACCGTTGATCTCATGACCAGTAACCACCTTCGAGCTGATCTACTACCGTATCACTTCCCGAATGCACAGCCAATCTACGGCTATGGGCACGGTCTAGGTGTCCACACATTAATGGATCGCGGACTGGCGGGAACGCCTAGTGCAACTGGAGAATACTGGAAGGATGGTGGTTCTGGAACTTTGCTCTGGGTTGATCCCCATTATGAACTCGTGGGTACAGTTTGTTATCAGCTAGACCCCTTTTGGATTTATCCGATCTTTGCAACGACCAAAGCACTCACCTATCAGGCAATATTGGTTTAGTGATGTGAATCGTTGACGAGGTTTTTTGAGAGTATGCGCAAGAAACGCCGCTCAGCCGCTGTACGGCGGCGAGTGACGGTTCTGCGTTTGCGACGGCGGGTCCGGAAGGCTTGCGTGGGTTGGATTGGGAAGCCGATTGGATTCAATCGACCTATCATGGGTGGGTCTACGGCTACAAAGCCCATGTCACGACGAGTGTGTCGTCTGCGACCGTCCGCGTGGTGTTGGACGCCACCGTGACCGGCAGTGCTTGTGAGAGTCATGTCTTGGAAAACCGGATCGCTATGTTGTCGCCTACGATTGAAACCTTGCTGCTCAACGCGGGCTACAATGACGGCGATTTGATTGATCCGTGCGCCCAACGCAGAATGACCATGCTGGCTCCTTTGGCTAAACCGATCGGGCCATCCACCTCTCAGGCACGTCGTGACCGTGCAGCTTATCTGGCTTCGGATGCAGGCAAGGCTTGGTGCAAGCAGGGCGGCACCAGTATCGAGCCGTTCTTTGCCACCCTCAAAGACCTGTTTGACTTGGACGCCTTGCCCGTTCAATGCCAAACCAAAGCCGCCGCTTTTATCTTGCTCACTCGCCTTATACGCTTGGAACTTGATCGTGTTGTTCAACTTTCTCCATGAAATCATCCCTTGGGTGAGGTCAAACCGATTCTTGATTGCCTATGATTTACGCCCCACCCTCAGCTAACCTGAGTTTTGGAAAGGTTGGAGACCATGAAAGCAACAGCTAGACGCTAAAACTCCTCCTAACCAAAGGGTCAAGCGAAAGGTCTCCCCAAATGAGTTTACTATTCTGCGATGTCGTTGACTTTCGCCAAGCATTTTGGCAAGCCCAGCCCAAGCAATTAGTCAGCAAGACAAAGGCTGAGGCAAAGTCGGTTAAGCGAAAGCGAAATGATGACGATTATGATCCATTGTCATCCATCGGCTTATCGGGGTTTTAAGAATTACTATACCAATCATGTACAGGTCTATCTGAAGCCAGAATTTCCCTGCTTAGTGAGTGACTCACGCTTTATTCAATGGTTGTCGTCCATCCTCGGCTTGCTGTGACTTTATGCACAAAAGTAGTGCAGTACTTGCATCGGCATTCCCTTTATTGATGCGACGCTCTTGCGGGTGCGTAGCATTCCCCGCCAGCACGTTCTTAAGCAGTTAGCGGTGCGTAGGCAATGCTCTTTAGGCTGGTTTTTGGGCTTCAAGTTATATTTAGTGATTAACAAACGGGGCGAAATTCTGGCTTTTAGCCTCACACCAGCGCCAACTGTTCGGCAAGCGCTTTGGTGATTGCGGCTATTTATCCCGAAGTCTCTTCGAAGGCTTGCTCAAACAAGGCATTCAACTCGTGAACAAAGCCCGCAAAAATAGGAAAAATCGCTTGATGCTTTTGCAGGACAAGCTGCTCTTGCGCAAACGCAACATCGTTGAGACGGTGAATGATTAGTTGAAGAATATTTCCCAGATTGAGCATTCGCGCCAACGCAGTCCTGCCAATGTTTTGGCTGGCTTAATAGCTTACATGCGGCACGCTAAAAAACCAGCCATTAATTGGTCAACGCGCCATGAAAAAGCTTTACTCGCTCTTCTCTAGCTTTCCTAAACCCACGTTAGTTAACCATCTTTGGATCCATCATGGGTTATCGGCCTACCTGTGGCTGCTGAAAACTGTCGAACCTGCCAAAGTGAGTACAAATTTCTATGTGAATCCGGTCATCGCGGTTTTTATGGGTTGGTTGGTCGCCGATGAAACTGTAACCCTGCCCATGATCTTCGCCACCATTGTCATTTTGGCAGGGGAAGCCGTCATTAATACCAAGCTCCCACCCATTGGTCAAAGGCGGCGACAGAACATCAAGCTGAACATGGAAGGCGTCTCCACCGAATAAGAGATATTGACTAGAATGTCCGAAGCAAAAAATGGGTTTCTCAACTTACCGGGGAATCCATTTTCTGTAGTCCAATAATCACAGTTGTATACCCCCCAAAAAATGAGAGGTGGTGCGACCCAAGACAAGCGATTTGCGTATGATATAATTGAAGAAGTAAAGTCATTGAGTGGAAATGTAAACAATGCCAAAAACCAATCGCCGGGGCAATATGGCATGGTTAATCGCCATGTTCATCGCGTTTATGGTACTCCTTGTTTCAGGGGAATGGGCTGTTGCGTTTATTTTGGGTGGAGTCGTCACCCTCCTCACCACAATGGCCGTTGCCGGAAACGCCGCCCGCACCCTCCAAACCAATACCCGTGCATCACGTCGCATCAGCCGCGCTAATCCTGCCTCGCGTGAACGCCGCCGTGTACAAATGACCCAATCCGCCCGCCGTTCTGGCGAATACGTGAGTATGCGCCCTGACCGCGACACACATGGCTATCGGCTGCAAGATGTCGGTTTATTGGTGGAGGAAATCCGCAAGGATGGTTTGGAACTTCGGCAGGCTCGTTTGCTTTCGTTGGATGACAACTCCCTGCGCCCCTATGTCGTAGTAGACGCCCCAACCTATGCCCACCCCCGTCAAAGCCTCATCCGCTTTGAAATCAAAGATGCGGCAGGCTATCCCCAATTTGTCTGCGAGATGGAACATTACATGCGACCCGGTGAAAATTTGCTGCTGCCCGGTTATCGCTTACCCCTCAAAGGCAACAATCGCCTGACCCACATCGGCAAATGGGACTTACAGGTCTGGGTGGATGGCGGTTTAGTAGCGCTGCACCCGTTTACCCTGTCGCCCTCGTTGGATGAGCGTCGTCGTCAATTCGGCTTAGACGGCGAAGCACAGGTACAGGTGGCGCTCGAAGATGATTCATTACCGATTTCCCTAGAAGAATTGCTTTCACAGCAGCGCCGTATCAGCACTCATTAGTGTTATTCAGGAAGATAGGCAGTGGCTACACAATGGTGGGGAACTAAAAAAAACGTCTCGCCGCGTCTGCGCCTGGAAGTAGAACTTATGCAGGCGACCTTTGGCAATACGTTCCAGATAACGTTCAATAAAAATGACACGCTCTCGTGGCTCGGCATGGTCGAGGTCAATCTCGTCGGTCTGCCCCAGCGTGAACATGAAGTCAAGATATTTTACCCGAAAGATTATCCCAATCGTCCTGCCGAAGCCTATGTGCTTCAGCCCTACATTTACAGCCCTAAACATCAATTTGAGGATGGACAGCTTTGTTTGTTTAATCCCAAAGACGGCATATCCTATGGATGGAACCCTTCAACCTCGACTGCCGTCACAGTAGCAGGGTGGGCGATTGAATGGTTGTATGCCTATTACACATGGCGTGCAACTGGTGAATGGCCCGGTATCGAAGAAAAGCTAAAGCGAAACCTGATGGATTGGCTGAAGTCAAACCGATGACTACCCACGACCTCTCCCCCGTTGAAAAGTCATTCGACCTTCCTGCCCCCATGCTGGAAAATCCTTTGCCATTGGTGTATGTGGCCCAGCGGGTCGTCGAAAAAATTTGTCAGGGAGCGCTGCGTTATACACGTAATGAAACGGGCGAGGCGCTCATTGGCCTCATTACGCCTGCCAACGAAAATACCCCACCTGAAATTTGCATCCTCGATACCATCCCGCCGATGGAAGATGTTGTCCGTCGTTCAGTCATGTTTGTGCAGGGCGATGGCTGGCAAACCAATATTTCGGAGTGGTGGCAGGAAAATTGGAAACTCTATCGAGAGATGCACAGTCAGGGCCGCAGTGCCAAATGGGATGTGCCCCTGCGTCATCTAGGAGATTGGCACAAACAACCCGGCGCGATGATTGCTCCCTCGACTGAAGATTTACACACCGCCCGTTTGCATTTGGAGGGCATGGGCACAGATTTTTTGCTCGCCCCGATTGTCACCCTCGCCGAATATTGCGAAGGCATTCCGCCTGCTGAAAATACGCTAATCGTTGAGGCCAAAAGCACAACTAAAGCCGCTCGGATACGTATAGATTTTTGGTGGCTGCGGAAAGAAGGCCGCGACTTTGAACCTGTCAAAGTGGTCGTTCGACCCAATGACTATTTTCCCGGCCTGCCACCCGTTGTTTGGTGGATTAAACAGCGCCAGCGTTTTGACGAAGAATTGGCGGCATTGGAGAAAAACGGCCTAGAAGTTATGGATGTGGTCACATGGAACACACGGGGACACCCCCCACTGGACACCTGCCTGACCATCTGGCGTCCCGGTACATCGCGGGTCGTGATTGCCATGACCCCTGTTAATTATCCGATTCGTCCACCCCTGTGGCGCGTCGCACCGATTATGCGCCCCAAAGAAGGCCAAGACCTTTTTGAAACGCTGCTCAACGCCTCCACCAAAGTTCCAGAGGGGGTTATCCCCGTATGGACGGATGAGCATTTATTGGTAGATGGAGTGAAAGCAATCGAGGCGTGGGAGAAAACAAAATGACCGATTGGAATCGCGTTGAACGGCTGCTAGGGCATGATGCCATGAGCCTGCTGGCCCGCAAAACCGTCGGAATTGTCGGAGTGGGTTCAGGTGGCGGTTATGTCGCACTGGCCCTCGCCATGTCGGGTGTACAGCGCTTTATTTTGGTGGATGACGATGTGTTGGATCCCCAAAATATTGTGCGTCATGTCGCCGATGGTCGGTATATCGGCAAACCCAAAGTTGAAGCCGTGCGTGACTTGATTTTGCAACGCAACCCGCAAGCCGAGGTGTTTACCTTGCAAGACCGCATTGAGAGCCACTTACACTTGCTCGATCAAATGGATATTCTGGTCGTGGGGGTGGATGGCGAGGGTGCGAAATTCAGTTTGAACGAATCCTGTCTCAAACGACAACTCGTGGCGGTATACGCGGGAGTCTATGAACGTGGCGAAGGCGGTGATGTGGTGGCAATCTACCCCGGAGATGGCCCATGTTATGCGTGTTGGGCCGCCGAACTGCGCGAAGGCTATGTCACCCCCGCCCCGGATGGCTCAGATGCCGATTTGGATTATGGGCAGCGTCGGCCTGATGGCGCGATTGATGCCGAACCCGGTTTGTGGCTGGATGTCGTGCGCGTCGCCAATACGCAGGCCAATATCGTCCTCAATATTTTGCTAGAGGGCACACCCGCCGAGCGCCATTTCCCAGCGAACACCGTCTTGTTAGCCAATCAACCGCTGGAAATTCGTGAGGGGCATATCACCCCGCCCTTTTCCGCCGAGTGGGTCAATATTCCACGTAACCCCAAATGCCTTGTCTGCGGTTCCTATCATATGGAAAAGGCCGCCACCGACGAAATCTCGCTTGACCAGTTGCTCGGTGAACCCGTTCGCGTAGATGTCCGCAAAACCAACAACAAACTATCCCTTGATGGAATTGATGAGCAGTAACCTATGACCGACCAACCCAATCAACCACCCATTTCTGAACTCCCCCCCGATGAAGTGCAGGCGATCAATCCAGCGCCGCCCGAGGTGGCCGAGCCGCCAATGCCGTCCTCCCCGCCGCCGCCTGCTGCCAATGGTCATCATGAGGAAACAGCAGAGGAGGCACGCGCACGTCTGGAACGACTCGGTGGTGAGCCAGCGCCGGACATCACACCGGAAGAATTTGCGCGTCTGCGGCAGAGTGGTCAAATCCATATTGATGTGCGGGGTCGGGTGCGCAGCCGTCAATCGAATGAACCCAGTGATGCAGGTATCTCCCTACGTAAACGGCGGGCATGGTACGTGGGGTAAGACTATGATTGAAAGCACTCCTAACGTTCTGGGAGGCAAACCACGCATTGCCGGAACTCGCATCCGTGTGCAAGACATTGTGGGTTATCATCTACTCGGTGGGTGGTCAGTCGAACGGGTTGCTGAGGAATTGAATATCACCCCTGCTGAAATCCATGCCGCCTTATCCTACTATTACAGTCACCACGATGAAATTGACCGTGACATTGAAGCTGGTAAATCTGTTGACCCCGATTTATTGAGGCAATTTGAAGAGCGGCGAGCCAAAATAGCTGCGCGGCTAGAAACTAAACAAAATCCGAGTTAGAGCGAAGGTGGATTTATGCACAATCGCGCTTTCTATCGCGCACTGCATAGCGTCCTTCATCCTATCACTATTGGAGCAATTGTTGTATTGCTCCTCAATGATCATTTTCTCAAGCAGCATTATCCCTCATGGTGGACAGGTAAACTCAGTGATTTTGCAGGATTAATTTTCTCTCCCCTCATATTTGCCACCTTTATTGCATGGGTTATCCCACCTCGTCTCAAAAATCAAGAAAATTGGGTTGGCATTATTGCGTTTTCCGTAACGGGTATCATTTTCGCACTGACCAAAACCCTGACTCAAGCAAATGATGTCACCTCCAAGTTTTGGGAATTTTTTGCGGGTGGCCCCGTCAAGATGTGGCTCGACCCAACAGATTTACTAGCCCTGCCCGCCTTGATAATTGGCTGGTTGATTTGGAATCGAAGCAGTAATCATGCCATGCAAGTTGCCCTTCCTGCCCTCACATTGATTGCAATAGGGTCACTGGCGGCGACAGCCACTTCGTGTGAAGGAGACCCTTTCGAATTCTCAGATGGAGTATTTTGCATTTCCTACTTTCACGAATCATTCGGCGATATGGATCCAGAATATACCCTAGCAATCAATGGTGGACGATTCATTTCCGAAGATAGGGGTGAAACTTGGCACACTCCATATAATCGCTATAAGCTATTGCAATCTCACATTCCTCGATGTATTTACCAAAACCCTTATTGGTAGGCTTACGCCCATACTCACGGATATAAACGACCCTCATGGCAGTTGCCAAACCCCAAAAACCCCACCCAAATCTATCGTTTTGAGCCTACTAAATCCATTCAATTATCAGAAGACGGTGGTCAAACATGGAAAATAGCCTATGACTTGACTTGGATAGCCAGTGAGGAGCGGATGAAAAGGTTGGGGCGATATGATTATTATGCCAAACATGGCCTTATCGAATTTGGCCCCTGTTCAAATTACGAATCCCCAACTATGCCAACAGGCCCTTACGATGCAGCCTTCTTGCCAGATATAAGCCAACTATTTATAGCAATGGGCTTGGATGGGCTTTTAGTGAGACAACCTAACGGTAATTGGGACTGGATAGCTGTCGAGCAATATCGTCTTGAAGGGGTTGCTCAGATTGACCTATCGATTGCCGATCTGTGGCCTCAGTTTTTGATGTCAGTCGCGGCAGCGGTGTTAACATTTGTGCTGATTGGGCAATATCTGGGGAGATCATGTGAGGCGATAGTAGCTACGACTTTCGCTTGGCTTATTTGGGTCGTAAGTATGACAAAAATCCATCTTACACCTTTTGCGACGGACTCTTCAGCTTTTGACTCGGCCTCACAAATGACAGCTTGGATGCTCTTAGGATTTTTACCCCTTATTCTCGGTGGCCTAGCATTCACGATCTCCTACCTTAAGAGTATCAATCTTTCGCAAGTCCGCAGACCACTGATAATTATCACTGCATCAAGTTTTTTAGCATCTTTTGTGCCTTTTTTACGATGGTTCGGAGTAGGAAGTTATGACAATTACCTTGCATCCACACACCAAGCCATATTTCTAGTTATTGCAACTCAAATATCCGGCTTAGTTTTTATGCGTGTATGGTACTCTCGCAAGTTCGCGTCAAAGGGTACATAGTTCCAATTATCGTCGTACCACCACTGTCTTTTGACCATCCCAAATGGGCTGCGGCAACCACACATTAAAACGTGCCCCCTGCCCATATTCGCTTTCCACCCAAATCCGTCCAGCGTGGGCCTGCACAATTTCGCGGGTGATAGCTAATCCCAAGCCCGTCCCTGAATTTTTGGCCCGACTCTTGTCCACCTGATAGAAGCGTTCAAAAATGCGTGGCAAATCTTCGCGGGGGATGCCTTCGCCTGTATCTTGCACCCGCACCAACACACCTTGATTATCCAGCGTGGCCCGCAGCCACACCCGTCCCCCGGCTGGCGTATGTTTAATCGCATTATCCACCAGATTGGTAAACACCTGCGCCAAACGATCCCCATCCCCAGCGATGCGTGGTAAATCGGGAATCTGCACATCCAATTGCAGCCCACGTTCCCGCGCTCGGATAGTCATACTTTCGCCGACAGTCTTGAGTAATTCATCAATTTCAACCGCCTGCCGCATCATATCCATGCGCCCCGCTTGAATCCGTGCCAAATCCAGCAGTTCATTGACCATACGTGTCATGCGTCCCGCCTCGTGATAGATAATGTTGGCGGCATGGGCATTGTCATCCGCCACCCCATCGGCAATCGCTTGAGCAAAGCCCTGAATACTGGTCAATGGCGTGCGTAAATCATGCGAGACATTTGCCAGAAAATCACGTTGGGCCTTCTGACCAATCTCCACCCGTTCGGTCATTGTATTAAACGTGCGAGCCACCTCACGCACCTCATCCGGGCCATGTACGGGCACACGGGTAGCATAATTTCCTTCGGCAACTTTGGCGGCAGCATGGGCCACATCCAACAATGGACGCGACACCCAGCGCACAATTCCGGCTGAAAATAGCAAGGCCACCACCATCCCAATGCAGCCTGCCTGAAAAAATGCCAAAAACATCCCGCTGCCAAGATATTCTCGAATGACGGCCCGGAAGGATTGTTTGGGCATCTGGGTAGCGACCACGAGCGCATTCACCACAGCGATTTCACCATTATCCACATCAAGGAGTATTACTTCGCGGCGAAGTGGCTGTTCGACATACAACCATTTTTGGCGTTTATGGTCAAATTCGCCTTTATAAAGCACCGTCGTGCTCCCCAACATCTGCGAGCGTTCCACAAACGCCTCCCGTGCTGAAAAGCCGCTGAATTCACGGGGATAATCACCGTTGCTGTCCCAGATGACCCGATTATTCTGCGCCAACAGTATAATCCGCACGTTATTGTTGTCTGCTTGGGTCTGCAAATAATCTAATTGGAGTTCGGCCTCCTCTTGAAAAGTCAGCGGGTCTTGATTATCCAAAAACTGTTGTTGCTGCTCCGTCGAAAGAATGTCTATGGTCGTCGCCGCCAACTGGATGTATTCCTCATCCGTGTTAGCCGGACGTGCCCGCAGCACCAAAATTAATGCAAGGGAGATAATCGCCAACGTAAAAAGCAATACCACTCCAAACGCGCCAAGCAGCCGTACATTCAACCGATTCATCTTGCTAACCCAATACTCCTATACACTCAATCCGAGGCTGCCGGGGTCATCTCCACAGCCAAAGCCGACTTGGGCAGGCGCTTTTCGCGGATTTGTTGAATGGCGAGGGCACTTAACAGGAAACACCCCGCCGCGATAACCAGAATTACATTATATCCGTTGGTCGAATCCGTCCGCCGATTCACCTCATCTACAATAAACCCACTGCTGAGTCCCACCGACGACCCCATACTGGTCGCAATATTGGTAATCCCCAGATAAAAGGCCGTTTGACGTTGGGGCACAATCGCGGTGACCAACGCCCACCCCACGCTGAAGAAAATCGCCGACCCCACCCCGGTAAACATCAGTAAAAAACTGGCGACATTGAGAGAGGTGGTCAGGGTAATCGTAACGGTACTGATCGCGGCCATCATCCCGGCCACCATCAACATGCGTCGCCGCCCAATCCGATCCGAAATCATCCCTGCTGGAATCGTGACCAACATGACCGCGAACGCAATCATAATGACAATTCGACCCTGCGTTTCACGGGCTTCCTGTTCGCTCAGGCCAATGACGTCTTCCAAATATGTCAGGGCAAAACTGCCGAGGATGTTGAACGAGATGAAAAAGCTGAAGCGATGCACCAGCCACCACAAAAATGAGGTCTGGCGGGCAAGGCGACGTAAATTCAAAATCACAATTACCCGCTGCGAGGTCAACCAGTCTGCTGATGGATAGTACATCCGCATGAAGCGTCGTGTGGCCGTAATGGGCTGATTAGATTTCACCCGTGCAGCCGATTCAGGCGCTCGCCAAAACGTGACCACTACTGAGGTAATTGTCAGGCCGCTAATCACCAAAATGGCGACATTCGGCATTTGATGATTGCCCAAAAAGGCCCATGTCAGCCCGCCTGCCACCACAATCCCGACCAATTCCATAACGGTTTTAAATCCTGCCGCTAGGCCCATCTGCCCTGATTCCACTTGGTCAGGCAGCAGGGCATTCAACGGGCTTTGAATCATGCTCAACAAAGATTGCAGCAGCAGCACCCCGACCAACAAAACAAGGATATTGGGAGCATTCACCATAACAGAGAACGCCACAATCAGGCCAATCGCCCCCGTCAGCATATAGGGATAACGGCGACCTACGCGACTGCGGGTGTGGTCGCTCAAAATGCCGATAATGGGTTGAGCAATGCCCGAAATGCTTAGGCCAAAGATGCCAACCAGCCCAAGCGCCGTATTCAGTCGTGATTCATCCAGCTTGCCATGATCCACTAAATCCGAAAGCACAAAATGATAGAGGGCTGGCTTGTTAATCGCATAGGCCAGCGCCAAACTTAATGCAGGGAGACTGAGCAGCACTAAAAACCAGATGGAACGCTCGGATGGGCCACTACTAACGACTGCTCGCTGCCTCATGATAAGCTATACCCTTAAATTTTTCCCTCAGAAATGGTTATAGATTGAAACACCAATGTCAGCTTGCGCGTTTCGCCACTGGCATCTGTTCCTCTTATCTGTACGCGGTCAACCAGCAGGGGGTCGCGGGCCTCAAGGCACAGACGGAACAAATCCTCTAGCGTCGCAAATTCCTTGACCGTCTCAGTTAAACCCGTCTGTTCATCCCATTTTCGAAATACGATGATGCCTTGTTCCACAGTGGATTTTGCCACGCCGTTATCCTCTTTTTGCCATAAAAAGAAAACCCTTTTAGTATCATAAGTGTACTACTCATGTACATTCACGGTAAACACAGAGTCGCGGGGTAAAAGCGACCTCCCATGATAAACTTATTACTGCGGGTCACATTATTTGCCTTTTTATTTACCAATGGGCCATTTTTGCCTGCCCGCTATCCCCAACACCCCGCCTTGACCGTTAGCCCTATTGAAAAAATCGCTGAATTCGGCGGGCCAATCCGCGCCGTCGTCTTTGATGGAGCCGATGCCCTAATCGCCGAAGGGGAAGCCATTGTGCGTGTCCCCTTGATTAGCGACCAAGCCTATCAACCCATCGAGCGCCACGCATTGGGACAAGGGTCTATTCTTGACCTTGCCCGCGCTTCGCAAGCGCTCTATGCCCTGACATCCCAAAGCCTCGTTATCTTAACCCCAGATGCCCGTCAAACCCGTTATGTGCTTCCCGGTGGTGGGGAAAGGCTTACCCTGCTCAATGATTTGCTATTGGTCACGGCCCGTCAAGCCGGGGCAAAACTCTATACCATTCAACCCAATGGCGATCTGATTTCCCATACATGGATCAGCACCCCCAGCGAAAATCTGCAATCTGGCGTGGTAGATGATAAGACTGTTGCAATGGCAGATCGTTCATCCGGTATCCGTCTGTTGGAGTTGGAGGATAAAAAACCCGCTCAGTTCTTGAGTGCCCTCCCCACCACCGCACCGCCTGAGGGCCTTGCTATTTTTGACCATTGGCTGTTTTCGACCAGTGAGCATCGTCTCAATGTGATAGACGCCAACACCCCGCAAAATCCGGGCGTGGTGGGTCAATATGCCCCCATTCATGACATTCAAGACATGGCGTGGCAGAACGGCCTTACGATTATCGCCGACGGGCAGGACGGCCTTAAAGTTTATGACAATGGCAGTTTAACCGATGGCCCACGTTACCTTGCCAGTTCAACCGACCATTCCAGTTATGCCGTCTCCTTTAGTGGACAATATCTCCTCAGTGGCGAACCCAACGGCCTGCGGATTTATGATGCCACTCGTCTGCCCGATCTTGCCCCGATCAGTTTTGCAGCCCTGTGGTCGCCGACCACTGCGATTACCACGGTGCCCAATTCGACCCTTATTTTGGCGTCGGTGGGGGCAGGTGGGTTGGCGATAGTGGATATTGCCGCGCCCTTTGCGCCAAATGTTCGTGCCGCCCTACCCTTTTCCGGCCCAGTGGAATATGCCCTTGCTCACCCCAACGACCCTTCTGTGCTTTATTTGACATTGGGGGATGGTCGCTTGGTCACGCTGCAATTTGACCCCAACGCACCTGAACAAGCCGCCATCACCAGCGATTTACCCCTCTCCGGTCAACCCGGCGAAATGGCCCTCGACCCCACCCGCGATTTGTTAGCGATTGCTACCGGACGCGCTGGCCTCGAATTTTACGCGCTTGGCCTAGACCACCATCAGCCCTCGCGTCTCACCAATTTGACCTCTCAATCCCTCCATAAAGGCGGGGTTAAATCCGTGAAATGGACAGGCGGAGGACGTTGGGTGTTCCTTGATGGCGATACCGTGCGCGTGGTGCGGCTCTTTGGCAAACGCCAATTTGTGGAGGATGGCCGCCTCGCCGTAACAGGTTCAACCCTCGCCTTGACCGATCATGATGTGCTTGTTGGAGAGGCCAATCAACTCACCGCCCTCACCCTCCAAAATGGACAGCCCCAACAGACAACGGTCTATATCGCGCCCACCCAATACCATGATTTAGCCGCCCAATTGACCCAAGTCGTGTTGGCAACCGACAACGGATTGATGATTGTGGATACGACGGATCGCACCCATCCACGCGAACAGCGGTTTATCCCTACCCCCTTCAAGGTGGAACGCCTGCTCATTCGCGGCGACGATTGGCTACTGCTCAATTCCCAACAGGGGATGCTTCACCTGCGTTTTTCGCTGCTGTTAGCTAATGAAAAATCGGTAGAGCCGACCATCGCAGGCACCTATGTTTCGATTCAGGGGGGTCGCCAACTGTTGACTTTTGCCGATGGCAGTTTGGGCATTTCCGGTGACGCATGGTTTCGTATGGATTCCAACGGCGATCTGATGGCCTCTGCTCCCGGTGTCGCCTCGCGTAGTGGTGCGATTTTTGGCAATGATACATACCTGCTGCACGATCACCTCCTGCGCTTGGATGGGTCAGGCCAAATCGTCGCTGAAAATCCCGCTGTAATGGGCCTTGCCATTGCCAGCGATGCACGTTTTATTTGGGCGCTGGGTTATCAAGGCCAATTGCAGGCCTACGATCCCGCTACCCTCCTGCCTGTCATCCCCATCCATAGTGTTAATCTTGGCATCCAAGCCACCACCTTGACCGCCGCCAATGAATTATTGTATGTCGGCACACAAGACGGCGCAGTGTTGGTCGTTGCCCCGCCCGCTGAGGCGATTACAACCCCCGAAGCCCTCATCCACAGCCGCATTGCCAATATGGGTGGAGCAGTCGCCGATATTTATGCCGTTTCTGGTCAACCGGGCCAGATCATTGTGAGTGCCAATGAAGGCGGCCTTTGGTGGTTAGATGCACGCGATTCACGTGCCGTCGAGATTATTGCCCATTCCCCCCTCTCAGGTCGTTCGATTGCCGCCGCTGCTTCGGATGACGCGAACTGGGTGGCGGTTGCCAAAGGATCATGTGGCATCCAAATTTTAGATGCCAGCCAGCGCGATTTAGGTCTGCGTCCGGTGGCAGAATGGCACGGCGGCTCAGTCACCGATCTGCACTATGTCGGCAATCAACTGATGGCCCTTGTTGGCGGCGTCCCGGCGCTCTTCCAAATCAATCCCAACGCCCCACCGATGCCCCCACCCATGCCCCATCGTCCTTCACCCCCCAACGCCACTGAAACGACTATGCCTGTGCAAACCCTGACGTGGCTACCTAATCCTGACCCCTGCCAGCAACTGAATTTTGAAGTATGGGTTGATGGTCAATTGATGGGTCAAACCAGCGAATCCCGTTGGCTGTTGCCCACCCCGCTGACCCACGATATTCAATGGCAAGTCATCACAATAGACGCACAAGGCAACCGCACCCCCGGCCCGACGTGGCGTGTGTATGCCCCCGTCGAAGGTTGGGCCAACACCCCACCCAACTTTGCGACTGCCCAAATGAAACCCGCCGATGAAAAATCAGTTTTACCCGTATCATGGTGGATATTGGGTCTATTATTTGCCAGCTTGGGTCTCATTGTGCTGGGGGGCATGGCTTGGCGCATGATCCGCCGCTAAAAAATCTGCCAAAAATTTTGTCCGCCTCCAACGTAATTCCTACACTCATGCGGTACAGTCTTGGACTGAAAATTTCTGAATGTGCATGTCAATTCAAGAGGTAGGGTTTTTATGGCCGAGTCATTTACCTTTCAGGCGGAAATCCGCCAATTATTGTATACACTGGTTCATTCCCTCTATACCGAACGTGAGATATTCCTGCGCGAACTCATCTCGAACGCCTCCGACGCGCTCAATCGAATGCAGTTTGAATTATTGACCAACCGCGATGTACGCGATGTAGATGCCCAACTTGCCATCGAGATTGAAGCCAATGAAGAAGCGGGCACACTCACCATCCGGGATACGGGTGTCGGCATGACCCGTCAAGAACTGATTGAAAATCTCGGCACGATTTCTAAAAGCGGGGTGCGGGCATTTTTGGAGCAGGCCAAATCCACCAATGGGCAACTGGCAACGGATTTGATTGGGCAGTTCGGCGTCGGCTTCTACAGCATTTTTATGGTCGCGGATGAGGTTGTCGTCAATACCCTCTCCTATCAACCGGATTCGCAGGCCTATCGCTGGATTTCTCGTGGCGAGGAATCCTATGAAATCGAAGACAGTGATAAAGATATTCGCGGCACAGAAGTCGTTCTCAAATTAAAAGACGACGCGAAGGACTTCTTAAAAGAATATACCCTCCGCAAAATCATCCAAACCCATTCAAACTACATCGCCTTCCCCATTTATATTGGTGAGAGCGAAGAACCCGCTAATGCCCGTCAAGCGATTTGGCGTCGGTCTGCCAGCGAAGTCAGCGACGAAGATTACCACAATTTCTATCGCGCCCTGACGATGGATTTTGAAGCACCATTGGCCCATATCCATACCTCCACCGACGCCCCGGTGCAATACTACGCCTTGCTCTATCTGCCCGCCAAAGCCGAACGCAGTATGTTCAGTCTGCGCAAAGAACCCGGCTTGCAGCTTTATGCGCGGAAAGTGCTGATTCAAGACTATTGCACCGATTTGCTGCCCGAATATCTCTATTTTGTGCAGGGTGCAGTAGATAGTGAAGACCTGCCACTGAATGTCTCGCGTGAAACCGTGCAGGCCAATAAACTCATGGCGGGCTTGAAAAAGGCCATCAGCGGGCGTATCCTGCGTTATCTGAACGACCTTGCCAAAAATGATGTCGAAAAATACGCTGCATTTTGGGCAGAATTTGGCCCGTTTTTGAAACAGGGTATGATTGCCGACCCCGACAACCGTGATCGTCTACAGGCCCTCCTGCGCTTCTACAGCACCCGCAGCGAAGATTCCCTGACCAGTTTACAGGACTATGTGGAACGAATGCAAGAAGTCGAAAATCAGCAGGAAATTTATTATGTGCTAGGCGATAGCAAATCCGTCGCCTCCCACAGCCCCCACCTCGACCCCTTCCGTGAACGGGGTATCGAAGTGCTGTATTTCACCGAGACGGTAGACAGCTTTTTGATTAACTCACTCTTTGAATTTAACGGCCATAAACTCCGCAATGTGGATGATGAAAGCCTTGATCTGTCCGAAATCGGCTCATCCCAAGAACCCGAAGCTGCCAATGAGCCATTGGAAGAGGATTCGCTGGAAGGTGTCCGCAGTCGCTTTGCCGATATTCTGGGGGATCGGGTGCAGTCCGTCCGCATTAGCAAGGTGTTGACGGGTAACAATCCAGCCCGCCTAGTATCCCCCGAAGGCACACTAGACCGCCACACCCAGCGTGTCTATCGCATGTTAGAGCGCGACTATGAAGTTCCACGTAAAATTTTGGAACTCAACCCGCGCCATACCTTGATGTATAACCTAGCCAATTTGATGCAGGCCGATGCCGAAAATCCGTTGGTCGAAGTCACTGTCGAGCAGATTTACGAAAATGCCCTGCTATTGGATGGCCTTCATCCCAATCCCGCTGAGATGGTCAGCCGGATTCAGGCCCTGATGGAAGCTGCCACAGGACGCCATTCGGATTAGAGGATATTTTTTGAAGAGGGCAGGTTTTCGCGGCCTGCCCTCTTAGTAGCTATTCAGGCCACTTATAGCCAAAATCGCGGCGTTTGATTTTGACCATGCTGCCATTGGGGTGATGCCACACAATCCCCTCAATTTTGTGTTCCCCTAACCACAGCTTCAATCCCTCAAAATCGCGGGGTGGCTCGGTCTCCCAGCTCACAAACAATGGATCACCGTGTCGCACCAATTGATGCCGATCCAGTTTATAAGGATTCCCCTGCACCTTTGGCCCAATTAATTCATACGTCCCCTCAAGTTCATCCGGGGGTGTCGTCGCCAGTAGGTGATTCCATGCCTCCCAATGCCATTTATCATCCGGTTTATGGGCGTCAACCGCCAACCATCCGGGCCAATGACCGGTGATCGGGTCGGGGTCTTGGGCGGGGACAAATCCTTCCGGCGGGTTTTTACCCTTTTTAGCATCATAGCGTTTATATAAGACCCCATCTTGAATCAGGCACGACGTCCCATCCCATTTAGGCGTGGGTGTACCTTCCCCAGCGATAACCCACTCAGCGCCCTCAACCACTTCATCATAAACCAACCGCGTGCCGTCATAGTCGCGTTTAAACAGCGAAACGATCTTCTTCACGAACCAACCTTTCCCTCAACGTTTAGCAAAGGTATACATATACCCCAACAGCAGCACCCGTACATATTCACCATCATCCCCGGCTGTGGATTGGAACATCGGCATGGGCCCTGTAAATTCATCTACTGCGAAGCGAAACAGCCTAAGCGGAGTATTAGAGTCATTGGGTGGCAGCAAAGGCAGCCCCGACACCCCAACATCCGAACCATTGAAATTGAAATAAACCGCATAACTGCCATCAGGCGTCATGGTCGCTGCTCGAATGAGATCATATCGCCCTGTGACCTGATCGCTGACTGAAGACACCAGAAAACTCTGTTCATCCGGCACATCACTAAAGTCAATCAGCGTCATGATCTCGCCGCTGTCCACATCAATAGCATACGCCGGTTCAGGCATACCAAGAGTGACGGGAGAAATGGTGGTTGCCACCAAATATTGACCATCCCCACTCCAACCAAGGCCATTTAGCCAAAGGTCACTCTCACCCCATGCGGGAATACCGGATTGTATTAAATCCGATACAGCGGCAACTGGGTGTGCCTCGCCACTTGCAATATCCACCACCCAAATACTTTGGCCTTTGCTTAAATCAGATGGACGCACTAAGAAAGCCATCATTTGACCATCGGGCGATAAGGACACGCTGCCATCCAATACATCCGATCTCGAGTTGTACACAGCGAAGGGTTCGTCTTTGGTAGAGGTTAGATCCGCCACCTGTTCAGGTTCGTCCGCATTTTCTGGCCCATCCTTTAATTCCAACCGATACAGATAAAATGGCACAGGTTCAATATCTA
Organism: Chloroflexota bacterium; assembly: GCA_024434115.1. GTDB lineage: Bacteria > Chloroflexota > Anaerolineae > Aggregatilineales > J027 > CFX10. Next base: position 42,731 of record QMIT01000009.1, on the reverse strand, counting down.
GATTACTGAGAGTACGGAAAAAATAGAGCGTATTGTCTGGCCCCCAAACAGGAGCATAATCCAACACCAATGTAACACCGTCATCTGGAAGCGCATCACCAATTACACCATCATCGGTTAGGTTTACCAACTGCCGCGTCTCAAAATCAAACACCCACAGGTCGCTTTCATAAAACCGTAGAAATACATCCTCATGGAAGGCCAGATAACGGCTATCTGGCGACCAAGTAAAACCCGTCATGACCCGTAACGTCACGTCGCCCGTAGAGATGCACTCGGTTGCCGCCGAAGCAATTTCGTAGATACAAAAAGATGTGTCGTCGGGCCACACCAATTTCGACCCGTCCGGTGAAATCGTCATGTTCCGGGTGTCACCCAATTCATCTAGTCTTTGATATTCCACAAATTCCAAGATAGGCGGTGTGGTCGTTTGGCTAGGAGTGGTCGTGTTATCAGATAACAGAGCAGGAAACAAAGTGGTCAGACCGCATAGGCTGGCTAACAGCAATAGAAGTGAGCGTAGCATAATTTCCCTTCCTCAAAAACAAAAAGTGGCATTCCCATGTGCTCTATTAGGATGCCACTTTGTGATAAAAAGTTCCAATGATTGGCTTGTGTTTATTCAGCGGCTTGAGGCTGCTTCCACCCCTGCCAACCACGTGCCTGCCATGCTGCATAGACCGCCACTGCCCCAACTGTCGCCACATTCAGGCTTTCCACTGCGCCACGCATCGGCAGTGTCACCAACAGGTCACAGGTTTCCCGCACCAAACGGCGTAGGCCCTCGCCTTCGCTACCCAACACCAGCCCCAGCCCCATATTCAAATCCACTTTATCCAGCGGCTTGACATTCGGGCCAATATCGAGGCCGACCAACCAGACATTTTCTTCCTGCAATTTTTTCATGGTGTTAACCAAGTTTGTAACCTGTGACACCCGCAAATGCTCCACCGCGCCTGACGAAGCCGCCACCACTGCCGGAGTCACAGCCACGCTGCGTTTGACCTGCATAATCACACCATGCACCCCCACCGCATCCGCCACGCGCAGCAGCACCCCGACATTTTGTGGGTCTTTGAGCAAATCCAGCAGCAGGATAAATGGCTTTTCATCCCGCTGCTTGGCAACCTCAAAAATATCCTCAATTTCAACATAGGGATAGCCCACTGTGCGCAAAACCACTCCTTGATGATTGCCCTCGTTCGTCGCCAAATCATCCACAATCCGACGGGGCACGCGGCGCACTTCTACCCCTTTGGCCTGTGCGGTGTTGATGATGTCGGTGATGATATTTTTCTCTTCTGTTCCCTCGGCAATCAGCACCTGCTGAAACTGCCGCCGTCCCGCCCGCAAGGTTTCCAATACGGGCCAACGTCCATAAATGAAATCTGACATATCGAAGTTACACTCCAAACCGCTGCATGTGTGGTTGTCTACTGTTTGTTTTAAAATAACCCCGCCGAACCAGTGACGATTCAGGGGTATATTCCCCGGCACATTCTATCTTACAGGAGATTAACGCCATCTGAGAATCCCGACCATGCTTGTCACTACCCAAGCGCTTGTTATAATGCCTTCATCTGAGTGGAAAGGTTGTCTATGTCTTTTTTCGAGATTTTTGCACTGGGTGGCTTCATCATTTGGGGCTATGTCACCCTGCTGTGGCTCGTCAGCCTAGCCATCAAAAATGCCAGCATCATTGATATTTTCTGGGGACTTGGTTTTGTACTGGCGACCAGCGTCTATTTCCTATCCAGTGATGACGGCTATCAAGGTCGTCAATTTTTGATCTTGGCCCTCGTCTCTATTTGGGGCATTCGGCTCTCAGCCCATATTGGCCGACGCAATATCGGCAAGGGTGAAGATTTCCGTTATGCCAATTGGCGGCGTCAATATGCCGAAAAATGGTGGTGGCGCAGCTATCTACAGGTGTTTCTCTTACAAGGCATCATCTTGTGGCTGATTTCAACCCCGCTCCTTGCCGCGCAATATCACGACACCCCCGACCATCTGACAATTTTGGACATTTTAGGGCTACTGGTCTGGGGCATCGGTTTCTTCTTTGAGGCAGTGGGCGATTGGCAGTTGATGGTCTTTAAAAGCAACCCTGCCAACAAAGGCAAGGTGCTCAACACCGGGCTTTGGCGTTATACTCGTCATCCCAATTATTTTGGCGACGCAGCCCTGTGGTGGGGCTATTTTCTAATTGCCCTCGCCACCCCCTACGGCTTTTTGACAATTTACGCCCCTGCTTTCATGACTTTCTTGCTGATGAAAGTTTCAGGCGTGGCGATGCTGGAAAAAACATTGGTCGAGACCAAACCGCAGTACCGCGACTATGTGCAGTCCACCAATGCCTTTTTCCCCGGCCCACCCCGCACGTCTTGACAGGCGGCGCGGCAGACTGATACAATCCTAAATAAATGGGCCTGTAGCTCAGCTGGGAGAGCGCTACAATCGCACTGTAGAGGTCAGGGGTTCGAATCCCCTCAGGTCCACCATTCATCACCCCAAACTGCTCTTCCTTCTACTTCTAGCAACCCTAAAATCCCATCTTCAATATTTTAAATTCGCTGTTCGCTTCAACCGACCCTATACTAAAAGTGCGCCGCAATAGGCACTTTAATATTGATGGGGTATGGAAAGTTGATTCATAAATTACAATCTCCTAAAAATCTTGCTTGGCATGATGTTCGGATTGATGGCGGGTTCTGGAGCGAACGCCAAGCCACCAACCGCGAACGCACGATTCCAGCCGTTTATCACCAAACCAAAATTACTGGACGGCTGGACGCTTGGAAATTGGATTGGAAGCCGGGACAGCAACCTGAACCGCACATTTTTTGGGATTCGGATACAGCCAAATGGATGGAGGCTGTCGGCTATAGCCTAGCGACACATCCTAACGCTGAATTTGAGCGGCAGGTGGATGAAGTCATCAATCTGATTGAGAAAGCCCAACTACCGGATGGTTATGCCAACAGTCATTTCATAGCGGTTGAACCAGAAAATCGCTGGCGCAATCTGCGTGACCAGCATGAATTGTATTGCGCTGGTCATCTCATTGAAGCAGCCGTCACCTATTCCCAAGCGACAGGCAAGCGCAAACTGCTCGACATCTTATGCCGCTATGCCGATCATATTGACACAACCTTTGGCCCTAATGATGGACAAAAACGCGGCTATCCCGGTCATCCCGAACTAGAATTGGCGCTGGTGCGGTTATTTCGCGCAACGGGTGAACCGCGTTATCTCAAACTGTCGAAATATTTCGTTGATGAGCGTGGGCAGCAGCCCCATTATTACCATCAAGAAGCCCTCGAACGTGGTGAAGACCCATACAACTTCTGGGCCAAGACTTTCGCCTACTACCAAGCCCATCAGCCGATCCGTGAGCAAACAAGCATGACCGGGCACTCCGTCCGCGCCCTCTATCTATACTCCGGTGTTGCCGACATTGCCCTAGAGACAGGGGATGAGGAGTTGCTGGGCGTTTTGCGGACATTGTGGGACGACCTGACCCAGCACAAGTTATTCATTACAGGTGGGGTGGGATCAACACATACGAATGAAGGATTCTCTTTCCCCTACGACCTGCCAAATGAGATGGCCTATAGCGAAACATGCGCCTCGATTGCATTGGTCTATTGGGCACAGCGTATGTTCTGTCTTGACCCCGACAGCCGTTATACGGATGTGATGGAACGGGCTTTGTACAACGCCATGCTGAGTGGGGTATCGTATGAAGGGTCGCTTTTTTTCCAAGCCAATCCCCTCTCATCCTACCCCAATGTGAGTCCCTATGGGCATTGGCAAAGCGTCACGACTGGCCCTTATCATCATCGCACCGAATGGTTCGAGGTCGCTTGCTGCCCCTCAAATCTCGCCCGCTTGGTTGCATCCGTTGGCGGATATTTCTACTCGGCGACTCCAACAAGATTGTATGTGCATCTCTACAATCAAAATCGTGCTCAAGTATCGGTTGGTGGCAACCCAGTGCAAATTGAACAGCAGACGGACTATCCTTGGGGTGGCGATGTTCATCTCACCATGACCACGCCGCGACCAACACGCTTTGAACTGGCCCTACGCATCCCTCGTTGGTGTCATGATTTTCGTATCGAACTCAACGGTGTGGGTATATCAAGAGAGCCTGAACGCGGCTATATCGTCATTGAACGGGAGTGGCAGACAGGGGACACCGTGACGCTCGCGTTTACGATGCCCATCGAACGGATAGTGTCTCATCCGCATGTGCGCCAAGCTGCTGGCCGAGTCGCCCTCCAACGCGGGCCGATTGTTTATTGTTTGGAGGAAGTTGATAATGGCGCAGCACTGGCAAACGTCTCTTTGCCGTCCGATGCTCACCTTACTTATGATTTTGATCGCAACCTGTTGGGTGGTGTTGGCACAATTCAAGGGGAAGCATTGCGGGCCGAACCTGCTCAATGGGGCAGCGAATTATATCTAGCAGAATCCGTGCAAAAAATTCTCCCAACCCCTTTCACCATGAAAGCGATTCCCTATTGTTTTTGGGCCAATCGTCAACTCGGCGAAATGCGTGTTTGGCTACTTAAATCATAAGGTAGTATTCATGAGGACAGAAGATTAAGCCCAAATAATTCTACAGAATCAACAGTAAGCGCTCGGCCCAATCTCTCAGCCTGCCGAACATACATTTTCGGTATTTACCAAAGCTCTCAACACTTCATCAAGTAACAATTCCTTGCATTGGTGGGAATAATTCAAAGAATTTCTCTAATAACCATTGGGTTAATCCATTTTAGGCGCAAAGCTCCACTCTGTCTTTAGTAACAGGTAAGTATGGGCCATGATATAATGGTAGTTTTAATAACGGATTGATCTTTATTGTACGCCTTCGTAGCCGGGAAACATAACCAAAATGCAAATGTTACGTGTAAATCCCTTAACTGATTTAGCTTGGAAAAACCTTGTTCACAGTCATGACTTGGGAAGCGTTTTTCATTCGATTGATTGGATTGAGTCGGTCAGTGAGTGTTATGGATTCCAACCAACTGCCTATATTTTGCTCAATGGGTCAGAAACACCCATAGCCGGTCTCCATTTGTGCAACATTACGGACATTCGCGGTCATCGGCTCGTCTCATTCCCCTTCTGCGATTTTACCGACCCCATCGTTGCCGATTCGAAGGCTTGGCAAGCGTTGAGTGACTCCGTATTCGCCGACAATGTGCCATTTCATATACGCTGCCTTCACAACGAAATCCCCCTTGATGACCCGCGCCTAACCATCACCAAACAAACCATGTGGCATGGGCTAAATGTTGAGCCAGATCTGGACACCCTTTGGCACAACATTGATTCGTCCGCGCGGCGTGCCATCAAGAAAGCACAGCGCTTGGGTGTAACGGTACGCCCCGCCGAGACCCTAAGCGACTGGCGTGCATTTTTCACACTTCACCTAAGAATACGAAAATCGAAGTATCAACTGCTGGCCCAACCGTTTGCCTTTTTCGAAGCCTTAAAGGTCAGATTTGTGGATAAAGGACGCGGTGCGTTGCTTCTTGCGGAGCTAGAAGGGCAAGTCATCGGGTCAGTGCTTTATCTAGGATGGAAGGACACGCTCACCTACAAATTCAGCGCGTCCGACTTCGACTTTTTGGATAAGCGCCCCACCGATTTGCTGGTGTGGGAAGGCATTCGATATGCGAAGGAAAATGGGTACAGTTTTATGGACTTTGGGGCTAGCGATCTCGACCAAGAAGGGTTAATCCGCTATAAACGCAAATTTGCCGACAATGAAAAACTGATTTCTTTCCTCAAATATACGCCGACGGGTTATGTTGACCACCCACGCGACAAAGAAACCAGTTCGACGCTTGGTCATTTAACAGACCTGCTAACTCACCCCCAAGTCCCGGATTCTGTAACTGAAAATGCGGGCAAGTTGCTTTATCGCTATTTCGTTTAAGATTGATTTTTCTGAGATTGAGCTAGAATACAATTATTCACCAATGCAGCAAAGTTATATTTTTAGGGTCTTTTAGCTAATTTAATGAAAACCAAAGCCGCTATACTTTATCAAATGGAATTGCCTGCCCCCTATAACACCAGTAGGCCGCTTCAAATCGAAGATGTACAGCTTGATGCACCCGGCACGGGCGAAGTCCTCGTTGAAATAGCGGCGGCAGGATTATGCCACAGTGATCTTTCTGTAATTGATGGTTCACGTCCTCGGGTCATGCCAATGGTAATGGGGCATGAAGCAGCAGGGATTGTGCGCGAAGTTGGGCCAACCGTGAGCGAATTCCGTGACGGCGATCATGTGGTGTTTAGTTTTGTCCCCTCCTGCGGCACTTGTATCTACTGTGCCACCGGACGCGCCGCCCTCTGTGAAAATGGGGCACGTGCCAATGTTGCTGGAACGCTGCTTTCCGGCGCACGTCGTTTTACCAACCATCACCACCAAGCCTGCCATCATCATCTGGGGGTGTCAGCTTTCACACAATTCACCGTCGTCGCTCAAGAAAGCCTTGTTAAGATTGACCCCGTCATCCCTTTGGACAAAGCGGCTTTATTTGGTTGTGCCGTCCTCACGGGCGTTGGGGCGGTTGTGAATACGGCTAGGGTCGAACCGGGAAGTTCTGTTGCAGTTTTTGGCATGGGCGGTGTCGGCCTGAGTACCGTGATGGGTGCAGCGGCGGCTGGCGCATATCCAATTATCGCCGTAGATGTAATCCCCGACAAACTGCTATCGGCCCAGAAAATTGGCGCGTCGCATATCATCAATGCTGCTGTTGATAACCCCGTGCAAGCAATCCGCGAGATTACGAAAGGTGGCACTGTCTATTCTTTCGAATGTGTAGGCAACGAGCGAGTGTTGCTGCAAGCCTATGAAGCCACTGGGCGCGGCGGCATGACCATCACAATGGGCTTACCTCATCCAAGCAAGCAGTTCAGCATTTCGGCGGTGAGTATGGTTGTTGAAGAACGCACCATCAAAGGCTCTTATATGGGGTCGGCTGTCCCCCGCCGTGATATTCCGCGCTTTATTCAGATGTATCAAGCAGGCCATCTTCCCGTCGAGCAACTCCTCACCCATACCCTGTCTATAGACGAAATCAACATGGGGTTTGATCGCCTAGCCAAAGCCGAAGCCGTGCGACAGATCATTACCTTTTAGGCCCAACCCTATGTCAGAAACACCCCGACCATCACGCCATGAATTTCCACACTATCTCACCATCCCCACTCGCTGGATGGATAATGACATTTACGGGCATGTCAACAACGCGCTTTACTATGGCTTTTTTGATACCGTAATCAACCACTTTCTTATCAACGAGGGTAGCCTAGACATCCTCGCTGGCGGAGTCATTGGATTAGCGGTGGAAACCCAATGTCGGTTCTTCCAACCAATTAGCTTCCCCGATATTGTAGACGCTGGCTTGCGGATTGCTCATTTAGGCACTAGCAGTGTGCGTTATGAAGTGGGTCTATTCCGGCAGGGCGACGAGGCGATTGCCGCGTTTGGTTATTTTGTGCATGTATTTGTAGATCGAGCGTCACGCCGACCTGTGTCCATCCCCGTACATATCCGAGCCGCTTTTTCGCGCATCTCAGCGAAGTCCTAATGCGCAACCCACTCGATGCCCCGCTTCAGTAATTTAGAGAAGTTTTCATCCCGCCACGCCACCGGGTCATCTCCCAATTGCAAGCAAAATATACGACTGGCTTTGTGCTGACGTGTCCAAGCAATCGTCCTCATGCTTTTGGGGTGCGGGGTGGTCAAAAGCACATGATTATTATCACCCTCGGCGTTCGACATCCCATACGTCTCATCCGTAATCGTCCAATTTTCCAAACCCGTCGTAATCGGATGTTGGGTATCTACAATCTGTAAGGGAATCGCTTCATGATGGGCATAATGCGTTAATTGGCGATTGTTAATCCCGACAATCTCATCCCATACCTGCCATGTAGGAAAGCACAACAGTGCATGATGCAGCATCACGATTCCTTGTGGTCTGTTTCCAAGTGACTCCATAACCGACTGCACCGTATCCTGCTGACCGGGCGGCGGGCCAATATCTACCAATTCCCGCTTGAGGTGGGTATAAAAAACCAACACATCATATCCCGCCCGTGCCTCTGGGGATGAGTTCACAAAATCCGCCATATGCTGAATATAGGCATCCATGCCTGCCATGTTCCGAAACAACTGATGGAACGCCACCACATTAAAATGATGCCCACCTGTAATGACCGCTACTCTTATCATAAGCGTTGACAATCCCCTATCCGGCTGAACATGGTATGCTCTAGCAAATTTTACTCAACCAGCATTGATGAGATATTATCCCATGCTTGCTCATGACGAAAAAATCCAAAAAGTAAAACTGGCGATGTTAGCAATGCAGCGCCGTCCATGGGAACAGGGGGTGGCCGCCCAGAGCCTTTTGGAACTCGGCGATTACGACACCATGATTTTGCTGGCAAAAGATTCCGCCTATCTCCAGATTTCCGATGGTCGCCTCGCCATGCCCGACGCCACCCATGCCGTGACCGACCCTGCTGTAAATGGCACAGCCGTCTTAAAAGCCGCCGAACTGACCGGGGATGCGGAACTTGCACAGGCAGCCCAACACATGGCCGATTACCTATTGCACACCGCCCCACGCACCCCCGATGGCATTTTGCACCACAACACCCCTGCACCCGAACTTTGGATTGACTCCGCATACATGGCCCCGCCCTTCCTTGCCGCCGCTGGTTATCCTGTCGAGGCCGTTCAGCAGCTAAAAGGGCTAAAACGTTACCTTTGGCATCCCGAAAAACAGCTTTTTTCGCATATCTGGCACGATGGCAACAAGACCTTTACCCGTGAGGATTTTTGGGGGGTGGGTAATGGTTGGGCCGCTGCTGGTATGATGCGCGTGATCGCCGCCCTACCCTCTTCTATGACCGACGAACGGCAGTGGTTGATCGAAAGCCTGCGCCAAGTCTTGGATGGCTGTTTGGCCTATCGCCGCGCGGATGGTCTGTTTCATAATGTCGTAGATCAACCGCAGACCTTTGTCGAAACGAATTTAGCCCAAATGTTGGCCTATTCCATTTATCGCGGTCTTCAATTGGGTATACTCGACGCCAGCTATCAATCTCATGCCGATGTGATGCGTGCCGCCGCCCATCAGCAGGTGGATGCCTATGGTTTTGTGCAATCCGTCTGTGGTGCGCCCAATTTTGACCGTCCGGGGATCGCCACCGAAGGCCAAGCCTTTTTCTTGTTAATGGAAGCCGCCTACTTCGCCCAATAAAGGAGAATTCATCATGCCTGTGTCTGGTATCGAACAAAAAACCGTCATCCAAATCGGGGTTATCGTCCGCGATATTGAACGCATCGCCGCCCACTACACTGAAATTTTGGGCCTACCCACCCCCGCCACCATCCTGTTACATGATGACCCCCATGCCAATTATTGTGGTCAAGAGACCCACGTCCAAACCAAAATCTGTTGCATCCAAATGGGTCAGGTGCAATTTGAACTGCTACAACCACTGAATGCCCCCAACGCATGGCATGATTTTTTGGATCAGCATGGCGAAGGCATTCACCATATCGCCTTTTTCCCCTCCCCCACCGCAAAAGCCGCCGCGTCGTTTGGCGAATATGGCTATGAAATCATTCAACAAAGCTATTTTGGTGAGCGTGCCGGGATGTATACCTATCTCGATACCGACAAAGACATGGTGGTGGTCATCGAATTATTGGAGCATTTCAGCGGCAACCGGGCCTTTAGCTCACCCCCCGTTAGCCCCGATCAAGGCATTGGCACAGATACCGTGTGTCAGGTTGGCATTATGGTGCGTGATATTGAAAAAACCGCCCAACGCATTTCGGATGTCTTGGGTCTGCCCAAACCGCCCATTTTCAGCACCCCCGGTTATGAGGTCGTCAAGACCACCTATAATGGTCAGCCCTGTGACGCCACCGCCAAACTCTGCTTTTTTAATGTCGGCCAGCTTCAAATCGAGCTGATTGAACCAGATGAGAAACCGAGCGTCTGGCGTGATTTTCTCAATCAATATGGCGAACGAGCGCATCACATAGCCTTCCCAGTTAAAGATACCAAGCGTGTCACCGATTTTCTGGCCCAACACGGCATCCCAATTACGCAGCAGGGATACTATGGCGACCTCAGCGGCATCTATACTTATCTTGCCAGTGAGGACAAGTTAGGCACAGCGGTTGAATTATTGGAGAGTTTTCCACGTTAAGGGGAAATTTGATTAAGGGCAGGTATTGTGGGCCTGCCCTTCTGAATGTCTGTTTACAGCTTACAGCGGAATATTGCCGTGTTTTTTCAGCGGATTGGTGTCGCGCTTATTGGAGAGCATTTCCAGTGCATTGATGACGCGGGGGCGCGTCTCACTTGGCATAATCACGTCGTCAATAAAGCCGCGTGCCGCTGCCACATACGGATTGGCGAATTTCTCGCGGTATTCATTGACCAAGCGTGTTTTGACCGCCTGCATCTCGTCTTCGCCGCCGCGTTCCATCGCTTCCTGCAATTCGCGCCGGAAGATGATATTCACCGCTCCATCCGGCCCCATCACCGCGATTTCGGCTGTCGGCCACGCCAAATTCAAATCCCCACGAATATGTTTGGAGGACATCACGCAGTACGCCCCTCCATAGGCTTTGCGGGTGACAATGGTAATTTTGGGCACAGTCGCTTCACAATAGGCATACAGCAACTTCGCCCCAGAACGGATAATTCCACCATATTCCTGCTTGGTACCGGGCATAAAACCGGGCACATCTTCGAGTGTCAAAATCGGGATATTGAAGCAGTCACAGAATCGGATAAACCGCGCCGCTTTTTCGCTGGCATCAATATCCAATACTCCCGCCAATACCGCTGGCTGATTAGCGATAATCCCAATACTGTGTCCACCCATCCGCGCAAACCCGACCACAATATTGGCGGCGAAATGCGGCTGAATCTCAAAAAATCGGGCGTCGTCCACCAAATAATGAATCACTTCTTTGATGTCATATGGCTTATTGGGGTTATCCGGCACGATGGTATCGAGGGCCTCTTCTGTCCGCAGTGGGTCATCTTTGGATGGCTGGAACTGTGGGTCTTCCATATTATTCTGCGGCAGATAGCCTAATAATTCCTGCACCAAAAACAGCGCGTCGTCCTCATTTTCTGCCACCAAATGGGCTACCCCGGAAACGCTGGCATGAGTATTCGCCCCGCCCAATTCCTCTTTGGTGACATCCTCTTTGGTGACGGCCTTGACCACATCCGGCCCAGTCACAAACATATACGAGGTATTTTTGACCATGATAATAAAGTCGGTCAGCGCAGGGCTATACACCGCTCCCCCCGCACATGGCCCCATAATGACGCTAATTTGCGGAATGACCCCGCTTGCCATCGTGTTCCGCAAAAAAATATCCGCATAACCGCCGAGGCTGATGACCCCTTCTTGGATACGTGCCCCGCCAGAATCGTTCAGGCCAATGACGGGCGCACCCGTTTTCATCGCCATATCCATCATTTTGCAGATTTTTTCGGCATGGACTTCGCTTAGGCTACCCCCCATCACCGTAAAATCTTGCGAAAACACATATACCAATCGTCCATTGACCGTGCCCCAACCAGTCACCACGCTGTCCCCCACAAATTCTTTATCGGGTTCATCCATGCCAAAATTACGTTCCCGATGAATCACAAAGGGGTCAAGTTCGCGGAAGGAACCGGGGTCAAGCAGCATCTCCAGCCGTTCGCGGGCCGTCAATTTTCCGCCTTCATGCTGGGCATCAATGCGTTTTTTGCCCCCGCCCTGCAAACTACGGGCACGCATAATACTAAGCGTATCCAACAACTCATTTCCCGAATTTTCAGCGATCACAGGAGGCTTAGTCGTATTCGTCATAAGTTTATTTCTCCAACATCGGTAGATTTTTGAAAAGCACGGCGAACTTTTGGACGACGCAGCAGCACAAGATTCAATATTAAACCCAATCCCGCCAAAACGACCAAAAACGCGAATCGCTGATGGTCATAGGGATTCGCAGCGAACACCACAAACCACCCCGCGCTAAATAGACAGTAAATCAGCAGCACGGGCCAAAACACCCGCCACGACCATAAGTGACGCCGCCATAGGGCTATTGTCAAAAGTGAGAAAATGATACCCCAAATAGCGCTGATACTCACATACAACCATAGGGGCGGTGTTGTATGCAAATCGTGGTAAAGCCGAGGGTTGTCGGCAACCACCCCGACACGCCCCCAACTGCGCCCCGCCAAAATCCCCGCTTCCAAGATGAGCAACCGCAAAGCAAACGGGCGCTTTTTCATAGGCTTTTTATAAACTTAAATCAGGAGTGCAAGTTCATTCGCTGTTGGATCCCCCAACCGTTTATAAAGACGGTGGGCTTCCTCATAGTAGCGTTTGGCCTCCGTCTGTTCTTCCTTGCGGGTATAAACATCAGCCAGCACCCGCACCGCTTCGGCCTGCCCCCGCCGAAATCCCATCTTTTTGCTGCTAGATTCCGATTCCTTAGCAAGATTCTCGGCCTCAGCCAATAGCCCCTGCTTCATCAACATGGCCGCCCGGCGAATTTGTGTCCGTACAATATTTTCTGGGTCTTGAACGGCCTGACTTTCTGCAAGGGCCTGATTCAACAATTCCTCCGCATGGACCAAATCATCTTGGGCCAAATACAGGGCGGCCCAATTGCTTTTAATGACGGCCTGCCAGCGCGGAGAATGAGCGGTTTCGACTGTTCCCAGTGCCTGTTTAAAAAGCGTGCTGGCCGTCCCGCGATCATGTTTGACAAAATAGGCCCATGCCAGATTATTGGTCTGGATAGCAATCAGGAGCGGATCATTGATTTCACGGCTAATTTGCAGGGCTTTTTCAAGGGTTTCAATCGCCACTGGGACTTTCCCCGACAACACATAAAACCACCCCAGATTACCCAATCGCAACCCCTCGGCCTGCCGATCCCGCCGATCCCGCGCAATCTGGATAGATTCCTCATAAAAGGATCGGGCCGTTTCCAAATCACCCAAATCGGTATAGAGATTGGCGGCATTGGAAAGCACCAGCCCCCGTGTCACCCGGTCATCCACGTTACTCAATAACTTCTGGGCATTTTCAAAATCGGTCAGTGCCCCATTAAATTCACCATTCATCCGCCGCACGTTGCCAATATCGCACAACACTCGCGCCGCGCTTGCAAATTCTCCCGCATTTTCAAACAGTGCCAATGCCTCTTGATACGTCTTCAGCGCGACCTCCCGTTCTAGGTGGGAGGTGTAAACCGACGCCAACAGCTGCAAGGCCTCGGCCCGTTTCACCGGATTTTTTTCGCTATCGGTCTGGGTCAACACCGTTTGGAAAGTGGCGATTGCTTCTTCAATTGCTCCACTGCGTTGTTGGGCACGCCCCAAGGCCAACAGCAGACCCGCTTTTTCAGTCGTATCTGATAAAACCCCGTCCTCAAAATAGCGCAGTCCCTCTTGCAGTTTGACGGCAGCCTCTTCATTACGTTTTAAGCCCTGCAAAGCCAGTCCCTGTCGCCCTACCGCCAAAGCAGCGCTTTTGGCATCATGTAATTCATTCGCGTGAAGATGAGCACGTTCGGCCTGTGTCAAGGCCTGACTATAGTCTCCTAATCGTTGATAGACTTGCCCCAAGTTGAGCGCGAGTTGTAAGAAAAACTCCGGTTGCTGTTGTCCGGTACGCCGTGCCAATTCTTCGGCTTTTTCATAGCGCTGCATCGCGTCCAAATAATGGCCCTCTTGGATGTCAACCCCTGCCAAGTCCATCATCCAGCGCAGCACCAAACGATTCCGGCCCGTTTGATAGCTCATATGCAGGCCCTGTTCCAACCATTTTCGTCCACCTGCCCGATCTCCCATCGCCAGCATCGCCTCACCCATGCGCCCCGACACGCCCGCCACCAAAACTGGACTCTGTGCCTTTTGTGCGATCTGAAAGGCCTCTTTCAGCAAGTGTGTCGCATACGATGGGTTGCTCTGTTCAACATAATCCCGGGCCAAGTTTTCCAATGCCAAGACAATCGTAGCGGCATCTCCGGTGGGTCGAGCCACATCCACTGCTTGTTGATGATGGGTCTGCGCCTGTGCCCAATCTTTTTGAGCCGCATATAACTCACCGAGGTTGCTTAAACTCCTAGCAATTAACACCGACTGATGCTGTTTACGCGCCGCTTCAAGCGCATCACGTAAAAACTGTTCGCCTTGCTCATATTGGCGCGATTGCACCAACAATGCCCCGATACCACTCAGGAAAAACTGCTCGGCCCGTGCATCGTTATACTGCCGGGCCAGTGTCAGCCCTTGTTGATAATATTGCATCGCCTGTTCAGATGCGCCTTGCTCTTGGGCCGCGGTTCCGGCTTCGGAAAGGCGGTTCATTTCTTGCTCATGGGGATGAAAATAGGGCTGCGACTTTTGTTCGGGACGCCCCCGGAAGCGCGAGGTGAATTTTTGCATCAGATGTACTTTCTTTTAGGCTAACCCATGTTGGGTCGCGTGCTGCTGATAATTATACGAGCCGACTCACGTTATGTCGCTATAAATAATCCTAGATCACCTTCCACATCAACGGTACCAGCATCTCCCATTCGGACAACCCCCCATGCAGGCTTTGGGCCGTCAATGGACGCAGGTGATCGCCAAGCCGATAATTTAGACGCGGTACAAGGATCAAATCTCCTAAGCGGTGGATGGATTCGATATAGGGCGTCTCTGGCCCAAATAATCCACTTTGGACAGCAACCTCCGGTTCAATCCACGTCAGGCACTCACTAAAATGTCGCTCAATCGTATCCATCACCTGCTGTCTATAGCCATCCCGCAGATATAAATAGCCCAAGCGTGTCTCGCCCCCCAATCCTCCACGACTGGCATTCCAAATCGGGGCAGCCCGTTCATCTTGGTGCAGCATGATGGTCTCCGATACGTTATGATGCCCGTGATCGGCCACAATCATCACCAAAGTCTGCCCGTCTTGCACACTGGGGCTGTTCAAAATGACATGTATATCCGACAACTGCCGTTTAATCTCGCGGGTCAGCCATTCATGATGGGAGCCGTGCATATGCGACAGGGTATCCACCGCCTCCCAATATATATGCACATAACACCGCTGACCTGCTGTCGCTTCTAATACCTGATGAATCCGCAACCATGTGTCACTGTAACCGCCATGTATAATCCGTTCCCCCACCCCACGATAAATAATCTGCGACAGGTTCGAGCCTTGAATCCCATCGGTTACAATCACCCGACTAGGGATATGGGCCTCGGTCAAAATTTCCCCAAAAGTTGCCCCCGGAATAAACGTTTCCGGCAAAATCCCCCATTCCAACAGAGTATCTTTCTTTTTGGAGGCAGCAGGCCGATAGTGCAAAATATGGGACAGCGCCCCCACTTCACGTAAATACAGCCGTGTCGCCATCAATCCATGCCCGATAGGGCCACGTCCCGTCCAAAGGGTTGGCAAGGCGGTGCAGGTGGTGGAGGGTGCCGTCGAGGTTAGTGGCACTGGCCCGCGTCCATCTGTCAGGCGGGCAACCGTTTCCTGTAATTCGGTATCCTGTTCAATTGCTTGTTTAAGGCGCAAATACCCCAACCCATCCGATAAAAACACCACCACCCGTTGAATGTTGTCGAGCGAATGCCCGCCCCAGATCATGGTATCCAGTGGGGCATCACCGGGCAACGCCACCTCCAACAGTTGCCCGACAGTATGCGGAATATTGCGAATGGAAAGGCCGTTATAATAGGGAAATATCACCTCATCGGCCCATCTCGCGGGTAATTCTAGTGGGCGATGTCGCCGGATACGGGACTCTAATGAATCAGCAATCACAATCTTTCTCCTTGTAGTGCAAGATAATTATAACGGACTGGGCTGCGCTTTTCTCAGGCATTTGGTGTATACGGTTTGACAAGCGCCGCTGAATCAGCAACAATTTACCGTGTTACAATTTGGTTTAAATTACACTTTATAACTCTATCGCTTGGAGTAATCGGCCATGATGAACGATGTCCTAAAAGACGCTGAAGAGCGCATGAAATCAACCCTTCATGTCTTGGAACACGATCTTGCTTCCATGCGTACTGGGCGTGCCTCAACCGCGTTGGTTGAAAAACTCGAAATTGAATATTACGGCACCCCCACCCCTCTATTTCAACTCGCCAGCTTGAGCGTCCCGGAACCCCAAACCATCTCAATTCGTCCCTTTGACCGCACCACCACCAATATTATCGAAAAGGCCATCCTTGCTTCGGACTTAGGCTTGACACCCAACAACGACGGCACTAACATTCGGCTCAACATTCCTCCGCTCACCCAAGAACGCCGCAAAGACCTTGTAAAAGTCATGCACAAGCGTCTTGAAGAAGCCAAAGTCTCAATCCGCAATATTCGGCGCGGAGCAATGGAAGACCTAAAAGAGCTTGAGAAAGAAAAAATGATCTCCGAAGACGATTTGCATAATGGTCAAGAACGCCTCGAAAAATTGACCACGCGGCATATCGAACAAGTAGACGAGATAGGCAAACGCAAAGAAGCCGAGATTATGCAGGTCTAGAAATTAGCGCCTAGACCCCCCAGTTTTTATCCCATAAAGGTAGAGCAGCACTTATGATGAATTTTGAGCCAGAACTCCCCGCAAATATCCCCTATCATGTCGGGATTATCATGGATGGGAATGGGCGTTGGGCCAAACAACGCGGCCTCCCACGTACCGAAGGACATCGGCATGGGGTCGAAAATTTGCGCGGTGTCCTTGAGGCTTGTGGCGATTTTGGGATAAAAATTCTCACCATCTATGCCTTTTCAACTGAAAATTGGGGTCGCCCGCCAGCCGAGGTACGGTTTTTGCTCAGTATCATTGATTACTTCATTGATCGGGAATTGAACGCCCTGCACGAAAAAGGCGTCAAACTGCGCCATATCGGTAAACTGGATGGACTCAATCCCCGTCTGAAAAAACGTATTCATGAAGCACTCGAACTCACCCGCAATAATGAGGCCATTACACTCAATATTGCCTTTAACTATGGTGGGCGTGACGATATTGTTCAAGCCGTTCGCCAGATTATGCGCGAGGGGGTTGCCCCTGAAGCCGTCACGGAAGACCTCATCAGCCAGCATCTTTATACAGCGGGCCAACCCGACCCTGATTTAATCATCCGCACAGGTGGCGACATGCGCCTCAGTAATTTCTTAATGTGGCAGGCCGCCTATTCGGAATTCTATTCGACGCCGACCTTCTGGCCCGACTTCAACCGTACCGAACTTCTGCGGGCCATTGAATATTACGGCGCCCGTGATCGCCGCTTTGGATTGGTCAAAGAACCCTAAAATTAAATTGAGAATAGGCCGAGCGTTTCGGCCTTTTTATTTTTACAGGAGTTTGCCCCCATGCCTTCTGCTGCTTTAATGACGATTGAACGCCATATCTTGGAAGCGCAAAAAGAATCCGCGCCCCAAGCGACGGGTGTTCTCACCCAATTGCTCTATGACATCGCCCTGTCCGCCAAAATTATTGCCCGCGAAACAACCCGCGCTGGTTTGGTGAATATTCTCGGCTCGGCAGATACCAAAAATGTCTATGGTGAGCAGCAGCAAAAACTCGATATTTTTGCCAATGATGTTATTTTCAAAATGAACGACCATACCGGGCGTTTATGTATAATGGCCTCCGAAGAAAATGAGGACATCATCTCTATTCCTGAGCGCTTTGAATGCGGCAAGTATGTCTTGGTCTATGACCCTCTCGACGGATCATCCAACGTAGACGTTAATGTTAGCGTCGGCACGATCTTTGGCATCTTCCGCAAAATATCCAACGGCCCACGCGGGGCGCTGGAAGATGTCCTGCAAGCGGGTCGGTCAATCGCAGCGGCGGGTTATATCGTCTATGGGCCTAGCACCATGATGGTTTACACCGTCGGCGATGGCGTTCATGGTTTCACCCTCGATCCTAGCGTCGGCGAATTTATCCTAAGCCACGAGAACATCAAAATCCCTGCCAAATCCAAATATTACAGCGTCAATCAGGGCAACGAGAAGTATTGGACACCCGGCGTGCGGCATTATGTCAAATGGCTGCAAGGCATTTATGGCGAAGGCAGCAAGCCCCTATCGCAGCGGTATATCGGCTCACTGGTCGCAGATTTTCATCGTAATATGCTGAACGGCGGTGTCTATGTCTATCCCGGTGATTTGAACGACCCCAATGACCCCAGTGGCAAACTACGCCTATTATTCGAGGCCATCCCGTTGGGTTATATTGCCGAACAAGCGGGTGGTGCGGCCTCCGATGGGGACATGCCTGTTCTGGATATTGTGCCCCATAAATTACAGCAGCGTGTCCCATTATTCATTGGCAATTCCGAATTGGTCAACAAAGCCAATCAATTTATCCGCGATTATGACCGTGAGTGGTTAGAGATTTATCGTGCCCACCGTGACCAACAGAAAATTGGTGAATCGTGAATAATCGCATGAAAAAGTCTTGCCCTGCCAAACAGAGTATGATATATTGTGATTCATGGGTGGTCTAGTAGTGTAACCCTATCCCCAGCAATTATCGTTTCTACACTGTTTGTGGACTAATTGAAAAACACACACCTGACCTACATGGTCATATTCTTGGCATTTATCAACACACTGTGTCCTTTACCATTCACCCTATAACAGGTAACTTTTCATGGATATAGCAGAACTAGAACGGATGACCCTTGTCGAACTGCGCACCATTGCACGCGAAGCAGAAATCGCCGGGTACAGCCGCCTCAAGAAAGAAGAATTAATCCTCCGCATCCTCCGCGACAAAGCTGAAAAACAAGGTCATCAACTGCGCGGCGGGATATTAGAAATCATTGAAGATGGCATTGGCTTTTTGCGCTCCTCCAGCTATCTTCCCGGCTCAGATGACATCTACGTCAGCCAAACACAAATTCGACGCTTTAATTTGCGAACGGGTGATATGGTCATCGGGCAAATTCGGCCACCCAAAGATTCCGAGAAATATTACGGTCTGCTGCGTGTTGAAGCCGTCAATGGCATGGATCCCGAACTTATCAAGAATAGGCCCAATTTTGAAAATTTGACGCCCATCTTCCCCCTAGAGCGTTTTAATCTGGAAACCAACGGGCGTATTCTTTCCACCCGCTTGCTCAACCTAATTGCTCCTATCGGCAAAGGCCAGCGTGGTCTGTTTGTGAGTCCGCCCAAAGCAGGGAAGACCACTGTACTGAAAGAAGTCGCCAACGCCATCAGCACCAACTATCCCGGTGTCCACTTGATGGTCGTCTTGATTGGTGAGCGTCCCGAAGAAGTCACCGACATGGATCGCTCGGTAGATGCCGAAGTGGTCAGCAGCACCTTTGACGATCTGGCCCAAAGTCATGTACGGGTAGCAGAAATGGCCCTCGCCCGTGCCAAGCGCCTTGTCGAAAGTGGCCGCGATGTCGCTATTCTATTGGATAGCATCACCCGTCTGGCGCGTGCCTACAATCTCGTAGTGCCGCCGAGTGGTCGCACCCTTACCGGCGGCCTTGATCCCTCCGCCCTCTATCCACCCAAACGGTTCTTCGGCGCGGCTCGTAACGTTGAAGAAGGGGGCAGCTTAACGATTGTGGCGACCTGTTTGGTCAAGACAGGCAGCCGCATGGACGACGTAATTTACGAAGAATTCAAAGGGACGGGTAATATGGAACTCCATCTGGCCCGCGAACTCCAAGAACGCCGCGTTTTCCCGGCCTTCGACATTACCCAATCCTCCACCCGCCGCGAAGAATTGCTGCTTGGGCCAGACATCACCCAACGGGTTTGGACCATGCGCCGCATGTTCGACATGATGGTCAAAGAGGACGGCGACGAAATTGTGGAGGCGACGGAACGCCTGCTCAGTCAACTCCGCCGCACCGAAAACAACGAAGAATTCCTTGAAGGCTTGATGGTCGGCGGCTAACTTAAGATTTCCTGCCACTGTTTTGGGATATACAATGGTTGCGGCGATACCTGCCAAATTCGTATTGTATAGGACGCAGCAGCCGCAAGATGTGTTGCATCTGGACTAAAATCCAACGCTCTTGCGCTGCTGTAATATTTTTCAACCACCTGCCCCGTCGTTAAATCCCAAATAGCAATCTGATCAGTCTGTAAACCAGTTAGGGCGAGCAATTGTTCATCTTGGCTTACCGCAAGCTGATTCGCTTCCCGTCCAATCCACATACGCGGGTCTTCTAATCGAATTATGGTTTTGGGCTTCCCAATAGGGTCTCGCTTTATAACGGTGCCCTCTTCAAAGTCAATCAAAATAATTCCGCGACGACTGGGGGTGGGTGTCAAGGTTGCGTCAAACTCGAAAAATTTCAAGACTTTCTGTTCCCCAAAGTTGACCATCCACACTGTAGTAGCCCCATAGCTGTCATCACCATATTGATCAAAGACTGCATTATCAAAATAGTGTCGAAATGCAACATCTGGTGTGGGCATAGGCCACGGAAACCTCAAATTCAGGTGGTCAAACTCTGATATAGCAAATTGGGCTGTCTCATTATTAGCTTCCACTATTTGCACTAACTCTCCACTATCCACTTGCCAAAGTTCCACTCGGCTCCTGACATCTATCGAATAAGGGTTGTTAACAAGAATATCTTCCCCCTCCAAAGATGGCGTAATGGAAGCGGCAACAAACTGACCATCCCTTGTCCAAGCTAATCCGCTAACTTGCTGATATGGTGTGGGAATTGTTTGAAGCATTTCATAAGTGGTAGTGTCCCAAATCACAATTCCGTTCTCATCGCCATCCAAGACAGCTTCCCATGTCCATTCAAACGTCGAGAAACTACTGGCAAGTTTAGTCCCATCGGGACTCCAAGCCAGCGCGGTCACTGTACCGGGATGAATCAGGGTTATCGGATTTGTCCCCAAATCCTGTGGTGAAGGCAGCAATTTCTCCGCATCAATCCATTCAGGTACCCAACCCACACAGATTGAAGAATAGGATGCAGAACATCCACTATTCAAATCACGAGTTTGCGTCGCATCACGACGGATAATTGCCTGTTGCGATGTACTACTTGTCCATCCATCCCATGAAGTCTCAACAAATAACCATTCTGAATCTGGATGCCACTCTACAACTTCCCTTGAAATACCTGCCATAGCGCTATGGGGTGGAATCGCTTGTTTCCAGCCCGACTGTCTATTCCTCAAGGCAAAATCGTTGCTCTTTAGCAGGAGAATCAGGCAATATGGGACATGTGCCAACATAGAACAACGTATTTGCATCTGGCGAGATAAATATCTTACTCATGACATCTTGGTGCGAAGTAAGGGTTGCCGTAGGTATATCATAATGATACGAACCGATGTTGAATGATTGTTGATCTGGTAGCCATTGGATAGGGACGTAATCTACCCCTATATCAATTGTTTGGGTTTCGCCTGTGTCGAGATTATGGATTTTACGCAAAGTGCCATTTTGATATATCAAATACCGCTCATCTTGAGAAAAACCTTCTGACATGAAAATACCGTAATCAATAATCCTGTTCCCACCGTTTACCAAAACCCTTGAATCTAATAATTGGCCTTGCTGCTTAGTCCAGTCATAAAGCCAAAGTTCTGCACTATCAGTAGTGATTAATCGCCAATACACTAGGTATTGGTAGGTTGGACTCCATGCAAATTGGAGGACAGTATCCGCAATCATCTGCAATGAATTTGTTTCAAAATCTAAAAAAGTCAGGTCACCAAAATATCCCGTGATGTTATAATTGGCATAAAACAACAACTTATTGTCTTCCTGCCTAAAATTGTAGTCTCCAATTTCTCCTACTAATGCCGTTTGACCAAATGATTGCCACTCCCTGCTTTCCAAATCGAGATACCAAAGCTCCCCCGCTGACCCCCGCCGGTCATCTGGGAGAAATTGAGCCAATAGGCCCTTACCTGATGGGTGAGACCAAACATAGTAAAGTTCTTTTCTAGGAAGTGGATAAGTCTTTTTAGAACCCGCCTCAAAATTAATAAGGCTTAAAGTTCGGGCTGCATAGTTCGTAACAAGCAATTGATTGTTTATATGCCACTGTGCCCGACTTCCAGATGGCAATTTCGGAAAATCAATGATTTCCCCTGTCACCGTGATAATTTTTACACTAAGTTCCCGTTTGATTCCATCATAATCGGAGACAAGCAAATATTGTTTGTCTAAAGACCATTCCATTGAGGCATAGACCGAAGAAAGCGTGAAAGATTGAAGGATTTTTTCATTCAGCACATCCACTAAATAGTAACGTACAGCTTCAGGCTCTGGAAACCGATAGTTAATCAAATTTTCTACCAGTAACCAATCTGAATTAGGAAACCACTCCATCGAATAAATGCTATGTAAATCATCCAAAATCGTTAATCGGCGGCTGCCATCGGTTTTTACGACATAAGCATTCGTTGGCGTCGCTGCTTCAAAAGCCGATTGCCAACTTGTCCACGCAAACCACTCCCCAGATGGTGACCATCCCGGGCCAGAGACAGTATCATGCCAAAAAGGAACTAGGCCGTGCCCCAGTACACGACTATCCGTCCCATCAGCACGTTCTACAACAATCCCGCCCAATGCAGGTGAATAATATTGAATATAAGGGGCAAGAGTAGAATCAGCGTGGCTAGATGAGATTTTGGGGATAGGCCATGCAATAGTGATTACGCAACACACAACGAAGATGGCAATAAATTTTTGGAGGAAGTATTTCGGGGTCATCGTCTAGCTCCTATTGAGGTTCTTGGTCTATCACCTAAACCTTACCCCAATAGAATGCAGGCGACTTCAATGATTGACCCGTGCCATCCTAGAAATCATCTGACCTTTTGCTGACAGGTGGTGTCAGGTTAAAATAAGTCTAAAGTGGCGGGAATTTAATACGCCCCGATTCTAAATAACACTTTGGGTGCGGTCTGCAACAAAATCTGTAGATCAAGCGTCAACGACCAATTTTCAATGTAATAAATATCGAGCAGGCACATCTCATCAAACGGCACTTCACTCCGTCCGCTGATCTGCCACAAACCCGTCATCCCCGGCTGCACTTTGAGCCGTTGATGCTGCCATGTTTCGTACAACGCGACTTCGCGTGCCAATTGCGGACGCGGCCCAACCAAACTCATTTCGCCCTTCAGTACATTAAGAATATTTGGCAGTTCATCCAGACTCGCCCGCCGCAAAAATCGTCCCACGCGGGTGACACGCGGGTCATTTATTATTTTAGGCCGCCGCATATCCTCATTCGTCTCGCGCATCAATTTTTCCCACATCGCGTCCGCCCCTTCAACCATCGAGCGGAATTTAATCATGCGGAAGGGCTTGCCATTTAAACCAATACGTTCCTGTGTAAAAAATGGCACTCCGGGAGTATCCAAGCGAATTGCCAGCGCGATCAGGCCAATAATCGGCAGCACAAATGGCAGTCCCAAAACCACAACCGTTACATCCAATGTCCGTTTAATCACCCGATTGGCCGGGTGAAATTTGACTTCGCGGTGCAGCCCCAACAGCGGAATCCCACCCAAATTTTCGACCTGTACCTGCGATAAATTGAGTTGATAGAGGTCGGGCACTGTCCGCACTTCAATTTTGCGCCGTTCACACTCTTTGACGATGTTTACAATCTGGCGATGCTGCTCCCACGGTAGGGTGACAATCACCAAATCCACTTCTTCTTCGTCCAGCACTGACGGCAAATTCGTAATCGCTCCAAACGACGCCACCCGCCCCAAATCACCACGATGGGGGTCATCATCCACAAACCCAATAGCCCGATAGCCGAGATCGGGTCGCGCCACCAATGTTCGCAGCACCGCCAGCGCCAAATCCCCCGCCCCAACAATCAACACCCGTTCCACCCCGATGCCGCGTTTTTGCAATCGCCGGATCACATTGCGCAGCAGCAGCCGTGCAAAACCCAGCAGGACAATTGTCAGGATCACCGCCTGCACAATCATCAACCGCGAAAAAACGAGCGGGCGTAGCAAAAAGCTGAGGGCCATAATCACAATCGCGCCGTTGGTCGCCGCGTTGCCAATGGAAAACAATTCATTTGTCCATGTGCGTCCCCGCCGATTTTCATATAACCCCGCGCCCTGATTAGCGATGAGTACCCACACCATAAAAATCAGCGCATACGGCACATATGGCCCAAATGGAGCGCTGTTGACCTCATCTACTGGCTCAAAAAGCTGCACGGTATAGCGCAAATAGTAGGACAGAAAAAAGGAGACGACGATCAACCCCGCGTCCATGAGCAAAAGCCGCCATCCCGTCCAGCGATAATGACTGGCAAGGCGGCGGTCACGGCGAACACTGATAGATTCCTGTGCCGTTTTGGGGGACAAATTGAGGGGTGCGTCTGTTTTCGACGTTGCCATTATTTACCGACTTAAAACTTGTTGATAACTTCCGAGTGTTTGTTGGGCGGTACGTTCCCATGAAAAATTGGCGGCCCATGTTTGCCCCAGACGGCTGAGTTCGGCCCGCCATTCCGCGTCATGAATCATGCGTGACAAGGCTTGTGTCCATGCGCTTTCATCATCCGGTGGCAGCAGCACCCCCGCCTTTCCTGCCGCTTCTGGCAGTGATGACGTATTGGAGGCAATCACAGGTGTCCCACACGCCATCGCCTCGACAATCGGTATTCCAAATCCCTCAAACAGGGTGGGATAGACGAATGCTTCAGCGGCGTTATACCACCATACCAATGATTCCGCGTCTACAAAACCGGGCACATGCACCGTGTCCGCCAATTGATGTTGTGTTATTGTCGCAAATATTTCGTCGTACATCCAGCCCTTGCCACCACCTAAAATCAGATGTACCGCTTCTCGATCACTTTTGGGCAGTTGGGCATAGGCCCGCAGTAGCATCGGCAGATTTTTACGCGGCTCAAGGGTGCCCAAAAAGAACAAAAATCGCTCTGGTAGATTGTTCTTCCGTCGGAATGCTTCTACTTCCTTTGGCGGCTGTGGGCAAAAATCTTTCGAGATTCCCGGCACAGCCACATCAATCTTTTCATGCGGGATGCCCATCAATTCAACCAGATCATGGGCAGTGCTTTCCGAAATGGCAATTACCCGCGCCGCCCGTTCACACGTAGACCGCGTAAAAAGCTGTAAATACTTGCGCCTCGCCCCCGAAAGCACTTGCGGATAGCGAATAAAACTTAAATCATAGACCGTTACCACAAATGGGCAGGGTACAAAACGCGGCGCCACAAACGCCATTGCGTGATACAAATCCGGCTTAATCTGCCGCAGGGCAAAGGGTTGCACCACCTGTTCCCAAATAACCCTCCGCTTGGGGTCATCCGTATTAAACATCCCCCGCCGCTGCGCCATTTCTGTTTGTAAGGGATGATTCAGCAGCACTGTATATCGGAGCGTCTCATCCAGCGCAGGTAGGTTCGATAACACGCCATAGATATAGCGATGAATCCCTGCCGAACGATACCCCGCCCCTCTCCCTAACAAATGGGCGTTAATCGCAATATGGTTTTTCAAGTGTCATACATCCACTAATTGCTGTACACCCGATATGAGATCGTGAGCAAGTTTCCCGCGAGGGTGTCTACGCGCATTACCCCACGTCGCCCTTCTGCGGTAATGAACCCGATCATGGATCCCGTCCCAATCATATTGGCGGGCAGAATATAGTTAATCACCACATTCGGGTCAATCGCCGCGTAATCTATCGCCTCATACGATCCCGCATAGATCACCCCAAAGCGGGCATTGTTTTGGCCTTCAATCTGCGCCCCCGTCCAAATCAAATCGGCTGTCCCACCTGCGAGGTCATAGGCTGTCCCAATCGGCAGTTGCACAAAATCAATCCGGCTCATAATGGGCCGATCCGAGACGTAGGTCAAGGGAAATACATTATTATTCTCATTGCTCTCCAATACCGAATTGGTCGCATCTACGGTGAGGCTGGTGGTATAAACACCTGTACTCTGCACCGTGCCACTGAGTGTCACAATCGCCGATTGCCCCGCCCCCAAACCCGTCGAACCCGCCGTGAGGGTCGTATTCCCCGGTTGCAAAATCATCGCCACCGAGAATGATCCAGCAGCCACTGTCCCCAAGTTTCGTACCGTGACCTGTAAAGTAAAGGGCTGCCCCGGCGCGATTTGTGGCGGATTTAACACAATCCCTTCAATCGTCAGGTCTATACCCTCAACCAACTGCCCCGGCACAACCCCCGGACTGGTATTAGGTTGAACAATCGGGAGTTGCCTAAGCAAATTGCTGGGGTCGAACACCTCCACAATCTCCGCTGCAACCCACACTGTCTCACCCTCATGGTTAATGACCAACCACGTCGCGCCGGGATTAACCCCGATCACTGTCGCTGTGTCACCCAGTTGCAATTGACCCACGATTTCATATTCCGTACCCGGCCCAGCCCGTAAATTCACCGCGTTCTGGGGTACGGTCAGGGTGACTTCGCTCGGTGTGGGTGAGGGGCTAGGCGTAATGCTGGGTGTCGGGGAGGGTGACGGCGTATAGGTCAGCGTTCCAGCCAAACCCACCACCCGCACATCCGCCGCAACCAAATCATCGTCACCCAATCGGATATTGTTAGCAAATCGCGCCACCAACTGTGGCCCCCCCAATTCACCAATCGTATAGACGGTGACGGCCCGCGAAAAATCGCCCCCACCATACACACTCGGCTCTAGGCGGCCCTGTACGGCATAAATAGTTGGGGTTTGCAGCAATCCTTCGCGCAGGTCGGTGATGTCCGTACCCGTTTGTTCAATCTGGCGGCGCAGAATCCACACCGCATCATACGCGGCGGCCTCTACCCCAGTTGGGATGCTGTTAAAACTGGTCACATAGTCCACCAAAAATGCCCGCCCCAACTCGGTGGGTGTGGTATATGACCACGAAGTCGCCCCGATCATGCCGCGTGCCAATGAAATCGGAATCGCTCCGGAATGTACACCTTCTTGCGCGTCCCGATACACAAATGCACCCGAAAAGCCTGCCTCACGCAGTTTCAATACCAACGATCCAGCATCAGCGGCTGGCCCCCAAAATACCACTGCCGCAGGCTGATTTTGTAGAATCTGTGAAACATTCGCCGTCAGATTGCTGTTGTCAATCTCTTGAATTTTCGTGGTTGGTGTCAGCCCACGAGCCACCAGAATCCCTTCAAAATTCAGCAGGGCCTCCGTCGAATCCACATCAGTTTGAATCAAGGCAATCTTGGTAATACTGCGCTCATCAATCAATATCGTCGCCAGTGCCTCATTATAAAACCGATCTGCCGCCCGCATCCGCATGATATTGTCGCGGGTATCCTGTTCAGTTAACCCATCAGCCGTCGCAAAGGTCAGCACGGGCACGGACGTCTGCGACAAAACTTCTAAATTGGGCAGAGCCAGCCGATTATCCACCGGGCCAATAATGGCGATTGCGCCTTGTGAAACCAACGAATTCACCGCATCCGGCACACCATCGGGGGCAAACGGCGGACGATTCGGATACACCACTTGCAAGCGATAGAGCGTTCCATCTGGCCCGATCACGCCGCCTTCTCGATTAATCTGGTCAATCGCCAGCCGCACCCCAAAATCGCCAGTCGAGCCGGGGGTTTGAATAAATCCAATATTCAGTGTTTCAACCGCCTGCTTGGGCGAGGAGGCGCTGGTTAATCCCATCACACTGGCGACCAATAGCAGGGTCAACAGAGGGATAATTAGGATATTTTTTCTCAAGGGGTGCATCCTCCAGCAGTTGCTGTATATCATGTACTGAGATAATAGTACCGTCCCTAAAAAATCCGGCAAGCACGCCCCCCTTGTGTTTCTCTCCAAACGGAGGATAATCGGCGCTGTTTTGCAACTTCGGAGGAAGCCTATGCGTGCCCTAACAGCGATTTTCGGCTTGATGCTGGCTATTTTAGCAGCCCACAACCCTGTTTTTGCACGCCAAAAAGACGCTGCTCCAACGCGGGTCAATCAGCAGGAAGTCGTCAATTTGCGTGTATGGTGGCCTGACGCGCTGCTTTCCGAAAACGCCGCCGACACACTTGAAAATCAGTTCGACAGTTTCCGCAGTGCTTATGTCAATGTCAATCTCGATCTGCGCTACCTCGAATATCAGCCGATTGATACCATCCGCCGCCTGACCCTCACCCGAGATGTCGCGCCAGATGCCCTGCCCGATCTAACCCTGATGCGCTATGAAGAAATGATGGCTGCCGTCAACAGTGGCCTGTTGCAGCCTGTCGAAGGATTATTGCCCCCTTCTACCCTAAACGACCTATCGGACAACGTTTTGGAAATGGGTCAGGTGGCTGGCGAATTTTATGGCATTCCGTATCTGCTTTCAATTGACCACATGCTCTACACCGGCGATTCTGCACCCCCGCCTCGTAATTTCAGTGATTTTTTGGAGCAGGACACGCCGCTTTTATTTGCCGCCAAACCTGCTACCAGCCAAGTAATCAATGAGTTGTTATTGATTCAATATCTCGCCGAAGGAGGGTACTTAGTAGATCAGGAAAATGTTCCTGCCCTTAATGAAGATGCCCTACTGACAGTGCTTGAATTTTATTCCACCGCCGTCCAATTAGAACCCTTTAGGCAACCGCTCGAAGATACCCTGCAACTTCAAACCCTTGCCGATTATCGCGCCCAATTATCAGGCGATGATCCCGTGCTGGCCCTGCTCAATTCCACCGACTATCTGCTCTATCGCAATCGCTTTGCCGGGGATGCCAAAATCGTGCCCCCGCTTACCGCCGATGGTCAATCCTTTACCTTGCTCGATGGTTGGATGTGGGTGTTATTGGCCGATGACGCGACCCGCCAAATTCAAGCGCGGAATTTTCTGACGTGGATGATGAACTCGGATAACCTAACCGATACTGCCCTTGCCCTCAATATGCTCCCCAGTCAGCAGCGGGCCTTGCGGGTCATGGCCGAAGATAGCGACCTGATTGTGTTGAGCAATCTGATCAACGCGGCCTATTTTCTCCCCCCGGCCCAACGCCAAAACGTCGCGGCGGTTGCCCTCCAAGTTGCTTTTGAATCCGTCCTGCAAGGCATTACCCCGCGTGCCGCCGCCGAAATCGCAATGGCAACACTGGGGAATTAGGCGGTCATGGTCTCAAATTCTTTATAGAACGCCGCTTTTAATTCGGCATCCCGAAATTTGACGCTGCTGGTCTGACACAACCGTAGGCCGCGTGTATACACTTCTTCATGCGGCGTCCCGACCACCGCATGAAATCCAACTGCCCCGGCTACCAATGGCAATACGGGCGCTAGGGTGTTGGGATAGATGAACACATCGGCGTCACGTTCGACTTTTTCGCGCACGACCACCCCGCCGAACCCGACGAACAAATCTACCCCGTTGCCGCGTGTGGCTAAATCGCTGGCCCCGTCCCCCACTAGCAAGCGCCGTCCAAATAAATTCCCTGCTAGTTGGCGCACAATTTCCGGTTTTCCTGCTGAGACAGTCAATGGCCCTTCTTCATAGGCCAGATACCGCTGTTTTTGCTGGGAGGCTTGGTCATAATAGCGCCACCATTCGCCCGACAATTCATTGTATTCCAGCGAGACGGCCCGAATATGCTCTGATCTAACACCTAAGCGTGTGCCAAATCCATTCACCGCGTCCGCCAACCCGCCGCTGATAATAAAAACATGCTTTTTCAAAAATTGCAGGGTGTTGATGACTTCCTGTGCATCGGGTACGAGATTTTCCCAATACAACTGCTCGACCACCGCCAATTGACCGCGTGTAGGATTAATGGCCTTCAGCCGCTTGCCGTACACTTCGGCCAGATCAAGCTCGCCGTTCATGGCCTTTTCGGTCAACACCCCGACGCGCATCTCTTTACCCTTCATCCGGGCCAATTCATCAATGCCCTCTATGGTAGTCAGGGTGCTGTCGCAATCAAAAAACACGAGGTCAGTGGTTGTCCATCGCAGCATAGGGTTATCTCGCGGTGATAAGATGGGTCATCGGCCAACGTTGTTATTCTACAACAGGCTCACGGCTAGACAACAGGTGATTTTCAACAAGCGGCTTTAGGCAAATCTCAACCTTAGTATGCCCATCTTTTCCATGCTATAATTTCGCCGATTCGCCCGAAAGGAATTCTAACGAATGCCCACAAAACAATATCCCTACGACCTGTCCGTCGTACTGCCTGTCTATAACGAAGAAGATAACATCAAAGTAGTGCATGAAGAACTCGAAGGTGTGTTGTCTGGCATGAGCCTTCGCTACGAAATCATCTATGTGGACGATGGCAGCCGCGACAAAAGTGCCGAACGCCTTGCCGAAATCGCCAATGACTCCTCGCATGTCAAGGTCGTTTTTCTGCGCCGCAATTTTGGTCAAACTGCCGCGATTCAAGCGGGTATTGACCAAGCCACTGGTGCGATTATCACCCTGATGGACTCCGACATGCAAAACGACCCCCACGAAATCCCCCGAATGAAAGCGCGGATGGATGAGGGGTTCGATCTAGTGAGCGGTTGGCGCAAAAATCGCAAAGATAAAATGGTCACCCGCCGCCTGCCCTCCATCGCTGCCAATTGGCTAATTTCCAAAGTCACCAAAGTCCATTTGCACGACTACGGCTGTACGCTCAAGATGTATCGCCGCGAGGTCTTGGATCATGTCCGGCTCTATGGCGAGATGCACCGATTTATCCCTGTTTTGGCGTTTGGGGCTGGCGCAAAAATTGATGAAATGGTCGTTAATCACCGTGCCCGTCTACATGGCAAAAGCAAATATGGCTTGTGGCGGACGGCGAAAGTGGCGCTCGACCTCATGACCGTGACCTTTCTCATCAAATTTAACACCCGCCCCATGTACATTTTTGGCGGCGCGGGTTTCATTTTTGGCGGTCTCGGTACCCTCTCGTTTATGGCGATGCTGCTCGACACCCTCATCACCGGGGATGCGCTTGTCTCCACACCCCTGCCCTTTTTCGGGATTGTGCTGCTCGTCGCCAGCGTTCAATGTGTGCTGCTCGGCCTGATTATCGAAATGTTGATGCGTACCTACTATGAATCACAGGGCAAAGGGCCATACACCATCCATTCCGTCATTACCCCTGAAAATCAATAAACCACCCCTATCGGCTATCACCCTTCCCTGTGTTCGGGGAAGGGTTGGGGATGGGGTTTATTTAACGACGTCCATACCATTCGCCACTGCCTGCGTGCCCAGACTTTCACCCGCCGAAAATATGTGCTACGCTTCACATAATGAAATTTTCGATTTGAGGAGTTTCTGGGACACGCGATGCGGCGCAGAGACAGACAAAATGAACTGGTGGTAGCGGTAGTCGTTGTGGGTGCGATGGCAATGGCGCTGGCTTTTGGCATTATTTTGACGTTGGGTAGCCAAAACGACGACAAAGAAACCGCCGCCGCCACTCGAACCGCCACCATTACCAATACCCGCGCTCCCATGAATGTGCCGACCACCGATAGTGTTTCGGTTATCAATGAAACCGAGACCGCGCTTGCCATTACCCTAACTGCCGTCTCCAATAACCTGAATGGCAGCGAAACCACGCCTGCCCCAACTGCCATCGCACAAGATGAATCGCCCGAACCAACTCATACGCCATCGCCCACTGTCACCGATTCACCTGAACCCTCCGCAATCCCAAGCGAAACCCCGGAGGTAACCGAAACGGCTGAGGCGACCCGGACACCAACGCCGACTTCCACCCGCCGTCCTTCGCTTGAACCGACAGACCGACCAACAACCAGCCCATCCCGTACCCCATCGGCAACAAATTCGCCAACCTCGACCTCAATCCCAACGAAACGCATTTCGGCCAGCGCGACTTCGACTTCTACTTCCTCGCCGACCCATACCAATAGTCCGACAGCGACAGCGACGGTAACTGCGACTTTTACGAGGACGCCAAGTCCAACGCGCACCATACGACCATCACATACCCCCACCGTGACCATTACCCCCAGTTCGACGCGCACGCCCCGGCCACCCGTACCGCCACCCGTGACCCGGCGACCCACATCAACGCGGACTTTGACTATTACGCCGTTCCCCTCCGCGACCATCACGCCCACCGTGTTGACCGCGACCCCAACCGCCTGCACCTCACCCAAAGATTGGGTGCCTTATGTCGTGGAAATTGGCGATACCCTGTTTGAAATTGCGCAGAGTGTGGGCCTGCGTACCGATGCCTTGCGCCAAGCCAACTGCCTTACGGGGTCAAATATCCAAGCGGGTCAGACCCTCTATATTCCGCCAAATACAGGCCTTGTAAATACCACCCCCGGCGTTCCAGCCGCGATTGGTTGCGATTTCCCAAGTGTGGTGATTAACGAACCACGTCCCGGTCAACTGTTTATCCGTACCTTTGAGGTGCGTGGCCTTGCGGATTTCCCGAATTTTGGCCGCTATGAATTGCAGATCCGCCCCGCCGATGCAGCAACAGATGTCTTTACGACCCTATTGCAAAATACCTCACCTGCCCCATTTGAGGGCGTGTTGGGTCAAATTGATCCGAGCCGCTATTCACCCGGCAATTATTGGATACGATTGATGGTTTATAGCAATCAGGGTTATGAATTATCCTTCTGCGCCATCCAAATCACCCTATCCCGCCCCTAATTTTAGGCGTAGATTGGGCCAAGAATATCCATAGGCGATAGTCAACCATGCCTCACGCAAAAGAGTCGTCTGATCGCCAATGATTTCCGGGCATCCCAAGTGATTATCATAGTTCTGGTCAAAACAAATGATGATTTCTCTTGCCGGGAATACCTCGAATAACCCTTTCAGAAAACGAACCAATGTTATATCTGGCGGATTAGCTTTATAAATCTGATCCACCAGATCGCGGCTACCAAATCCAATTGACTCCCAATGGGGCAGGCCTATATCGCGGGCTATCTTGCGATACTGCTGTTCCATCAGCACACCGCCATAATCGTCATAGATGTCGTGGCTTGGATCAACCTCAAACACCAAAAATTCCTGCTGACGGCTTTCAGGTAAATTGAAAAGACTACTGAAGGAATGTAGGCCTAATATCTCCCCGATACTCAAAGCCCAGCCAACCTTTTGGCCCAATTCTAGCAACCGTCGAATGGTCTCGGTTCGATCATCTTTTAATTCAATTGCCCCATAGAAAAATAGTGTCATTTTTCAAGCGCCGCGCTTTCCACAGGCAGCCCTTCCATAGCCATAATCCGCAGGGCATTCGTCGTTGGTGATGGGCCAGAGCGCAGCCGATAATCAAACACCATCCGCCCGTCGTGTACATCTTCGCGGAAATGGTAATTCGAGATGTGTGGATTTTCGTCCGCCAGCTTGACCAATTCAAGGTCATGCGTCGCAATCAACCCCAACCCATGCCCGTTCGCCAGTGCCTGAATATAAGATCGGCTGCCAATCAAGCGTTCGCGGTTATTGGTTCCTCGGAAAATCTCATCAATCAGGAAAAACAGCGGTAGTGGGTCATCCACCCGTAGCGCATCCAACAATGCCTTGAGCCGTTTGACCTCCGCATAAAAATACGAGATGCCGTCATTCAGCGAATCCGTCACCCGTATGCAGCTAAACAAGCGGAACAACCCGATTTCCAGCGCACCCGCACACACCACCCCGCCCGCATACGCCAGACATAAATTGACCCCCAGCGTCCGCAAAAATGAACTTTTCCCCGCCATGTTCGACCCCGTAATCACCACCACTTGCCCGACCTGCCCCATTGCAAAATCGTTACTGACACGCTGGTCATGCGGAATCAGCGGATGCCCAATCGCCTGTGCCTTAAAAACCGCCTGCTCGCTGATTTTGGGAAATGTATAGGCCGGATTCAAATAGGCGAAATTGGCTAACGAACAAACCGCCTCCAATTCAAACCACACCTCCAACCACACGGGTAGTTTTTCCGCCAATTCCGCTTTCTGCTGATTCAAACGATGTGCGAAATACACATCCCATGGAATGACCGCATTCAACATCGTCCACAAAATCGGGTTCTGGCGTATCCCCGCCGCCGACACCACCCATGTCACCTTGCGCAGTTGACGGGAGGGCTGGGCCTCAATCACCGGGCGGCATAATTCCCGCAGATGTTTTTTGCCGCCATATGGATACCGTTCGACATAATGCAGCACTGCCCCCAATTTTCGCAGCGCATCTTCCAACGTCAGTGCCCGCTGAAACAGCACCCCGATTTCCTGCATCTGGCTCAGAAAAATCGCCGCATAAATAAACCACGTCACTAACCAAAATGGCGGCAAAATCCCAAATGAATACAGCGCGAACAACATAATATTGACCGGAGCCAATCCTGCCAAAATCAACAAAATCGTGCGGAGTGACTTGGTATCCGCCTGCTCCTCCAACCACCCCAAAATGCGCTGTCCCTCCCGCTGTTCCCGCAAATCGCGTGCCGCCAATACCGCCTGCAAAATCAACTTGCCCCGAAAAATCGGCATCGAGATGAGTTCCCGCACCAGCGCCTGTCGTTTTTCAATCATGGCTAAATCGGGCCGTTCATTTAACAACCACTCATGCAATCGCTGCCCCCCGCCATGTGAAGCCGCCGTATTGAGCAGCCGATGGACTTGCAGCAAATCAAGATCAATTTCAAGCGGATGTGTCGTCTGCCCTCCATTCGGCAGTTTGTCCCAATCCAAATCCATCCGCGCGATCTGGCCTATTTTCCAATTGCGCCATGCCTGTGTGCGTTCCGCCGCCCGTCGAATCCGTCCATGCACGACCACCAACCCGCTGAACACCGCAATCGTGACCAGCAAGCTAATCCAAAAAACCAACAAGCCTGCCACAAAATACAGCACCACCGTCAGCAAGAAACCCACCGCGATACTTAACAGCCGCAGGGTAGCAAAGCGATCCCCCGCCGCATTTAATTCTTTCAGAGTCGCATCCAGCCGCCGTGTCTGTCGCTGAAGCCCTTTCCGTGTAATCAAATCCTTATCCTTTACAGTTGGTCATCAGATTCATCTCCCCTCTCCATGCAATGGGGTGGGGACAATTTCTTACGAAAAATAACCCACCCCGCTAGTATACCCGCATAAAATTGTTGTCTCATGGGGGCTGTTGTACAATGGGGGGTGAAGTCTATATATTCTTATATTCTTCCTTTTGCCATCATTCAAAAAATTACACGGGTAGGGGCGCTATGGCTCAAGATCGCGTTAAACAACTTTTGCAGCAGGGCATCGCCGCCGCTAAAGCAGGTCAAAAAGATCAGGCCCGCCAAATTTTGCAGCAGGCCGTCAAGATTGACCCGCGTAATGAAACCATCTGGCTCTGGTTGAGCAGCGTGGCGAAAGATGACAAAGAACGTATCTTTTGCCTTAAACAAATTTTGAGCATTAATCCACAAAGTGAACTCGCCATCAAAGGCTTACAGGCATTGGGGGTCGCCCCCGAACAGCAAGCCGCCCAACCGCCTGCCGTTCCGGTCATCCCCTCCGAAAAATTAAACAAAATCCAAGCCTCGGTGGATGAATTTCTCCGCACCTACAACCCCGAACCCAGCACCATTTTAGAAATCGAGTGGGTGCAGAAAAACAAGCGGCGTTATGGTGAATCTACTGCTCGGACGGTGCGTCGCTCGGCCTATGTCATCGCCGCCGGGGTTGCCGCCCTGTTGATTGTCGCTGTTGTCGCCATTGCCCTGACCATTGACTTGACCAGTGAGAAAGAAGCCCAAGTCCGTGCTTCTGCCACCCCCAGCCATACCCCCACCAACACCGCGACGGCCACCCCCGGTATTCCCAACACGCCGACGCCGGATTCGGTTGATCCTGAAACGCCTGTCCCCGTTCCCCAAGATTTGCCCGTCGGCAACATCTATGGTGGCACACCCACTGCCGTCTACCCGGAGTTTAACAACTCGATTAATTTCCAGATGCAAACGGCGGTAGCCTATTATTCAGTCGGGGATTATGACAATCTCAGCACCATGTCCGCTTTTGAGCGCACCGCCCAACCCAGCGCCTGTTTCCCCGAAACCTATTATTACGAGGCCATTTCGCTGGCGGAACAGGGCGGACGCTTTAATTTACAACAGGCCCGCGAATTATTAGACGACGCCCTTGATCGTGAACGTGTCCCTAACTTTGCCACCTGCGAAGACTCCCCCCTGCTCTATACGGGTCTCTGCGTGGTGGATTATTATCAGGCGATTTCCGATCCCACTTCCCCCGATGCCAGTCTGCTCGATGACGGTGCCCAGCAATGCAGCCAAGCGCTTGAGGCCGATAGTCGGCTCGAAAAAGCCTATGACACGTTGGCCCGCATTTATCTGGTACAGGCCTCCCAGCTTGGCCTGACCCAATCCTACAACCGCGCCATCAGCGTCCTAACGCAAGGTTTGGAGATTTATCCTGCCAGTGTCAATTTGCTGCTGACCCGCGCCGAAGTTGAATTGTCGCGCGGTAATGCCGAAGAAGCGTTGGTCTATCTGGCCCGTGCCCAAACCGTTGACCCCGCCTCCGAAAAAGTGCTGCGCTTGCGGGCTGAGGCCTATCTCAGTCTCGCCAGTCTCGCCAGCGGTCAAGAACGTCTCCTGCGTTATGGTCGTGCGGCCATCGCTGCCGAGGAATATTTGTTATTCTATGCCGGCGATCCCGATGGCTACATTTTATTGGCCGAGGCCCGCTTGCAAGAAGGCAATGTAGATCGTGCCATCTTCACCATCAACCGCGTCATAGAGAATGCCGATGACCTGCCCGAAACCGAGCAACCTGCCATTATCGAAGCCTATGCCCTCCGCGCCCGTATCTACCAACAGCGTCTGAATTGGCCCGCTACCTTTGACGATTTGGAAACCTTGATGTCATTCGAACCCGATAATCTAACATGGGTCGAACTCCACGCCCAAGCCGCCCAAGAACTGCGCCGCTATCCCGTCCTGTTGAATGACCTTGATACTCTGCTAACCGAAAATCCGACCCGTAGCGATTTGATTTTGCAAAAGGCCCAAATTCTGAGCCAGACCTGCCAATATACCGCCAGCGACATCGAGTGTGATTTCGCCGCCGTCCTGAATGATCTGCTGACACCCGATTTTGTGGCGACGCTCACGCCCGATCAGCAGGCCCAAGCCCGCATCTATCGTGCCGAAGCGGAATTTGCTCAATTGTTGGAAAACACCACCATCAGCGCCTCCAATCGCCGGACGGCCCTCCAAGCCCTCCGCCAGACTGTGCAATCCGCGCTTGCCGTGCGCGAGACTGCCGAAGATTATTATCTATTGGCACGGGTGCTGAATGAATTAGAGGAGCCAGAGCAGGCCCTTGAAGCCTATTCGTGGATTGTCTACTGGAATCAATTCTACGAATATCCCTTTGGCCGCGATGCCGAACGGGCTGCCCTCAACCTGCGTAACCAACTGGAGGATGCCGCATCCTCTTAGGCAAGCAAGGAAACATTGCTGGGGATAGTCACTGTGCGTTGCCTTCCGTATTATCCATCATTGCTGTTCAGGAAACTACGGAAGACGGACACGAATTTTGTCCAAGCCGGTTCATGCCCAGTGAGTAAGTGATTCTTGCTCTCTAGGGCTACAAACTGTGCGTTGGGAATCAGGGATGCCAGCAGACGACCTTCTTCAAAAGGAACGGCTGCATCCCCACGCGCGTGCAGCACCAAAGTTGGGACTTGAATCTGTGTAGCAATTTGCCGTATATCAATTTGGTGCATTTCCCTTTCAAGTCGCACCGCGTTTTCAGGCGAAGCTGAAATGCGCATTTGCTCCTCAAGAGCGCGTAATTGTTCGAGTGTCGCTTCAGGAAAAAGCTGTGTAGCGAAGACCTGCCGAAAAGCTGGATTTTCTCGTCCCCACCCAACCCGCATCAGGCTAATCATCAACTGCTCTTCTTCAATTTGCGCTTCGGTTAATTCCCGATTCAACCAGCCCCGAGCATACGCGCCGAGTAAAACCAAACAACTGACTTTTTCGGGATGACGCACGGTGTATGCGATGGCAATCGCCCCTGCACACGACATGGCAAAAAGGGGAAATCGGGTGAGACCAACCGTATCTACAACTGCTTCCAAATCACGTACCCACGCCTCAAATGAGGTATCGGTGATATTCCAATCTGAAAGGCCGCAGCCCCGTTTGTCGAAGCGGATCAAGGTATGTTCGCGGGTCAATTCCTCCAACAATGGATGCCACACGGGGCTATCCCAATCGTATTCCAAGTGGCCCATGTATGTGGCTGCTTTGACCAGCGGTGGCCCCTCACCAGCAATCCCAAACGCAAGACGAGTCCCATCAAAACTGTTGGTAAAATGAACACGCTGTCCCACCCGCCTGTGCTCTTGGGGTGACATCGAAGGGTCGGAGGCGAGGAGGCCCAATACACTGGCTTGAGCGATCGCTTGTGTACGGCTGTTGACCCCCAATTTGCTATAGATCTGACGGTTGTACCATTTAACGGTATTCAAACTTAGGACAAGCTCGTCAGCGATTTGCTGGTCGGATAATCCACCAGATAGCCGTACCAATATCTCTTGTTCTCGTTCGGTCAGTCGGTCTGATGCTTGTATAGAACCATCCATCATCGCATTCCTAACTCATAACGATAACATACCGTCTGGATCATACTATATTCAATATGATAATTCCATTCTTCATACCATTCTTTCGAATGGAGACAGGCCTCGCTTCTCTGACTTAGCATGTGAAAGATGTTAGAAATATCAGATGAAGGAGAAGCCTTATGTCATCAAACAAGGTCTCGCAAAGCCAGCTTTCCACAATGGATACTACAGCCGCCTATAGCGTAGTTGCAAGATCACTCGCTGCCCTATATGGCCTCGTCTGTTACCTAATCTTTTTCGTAACATTCCTCTACGCGATAGGCTTTGTGGAGAACTTTATCGTTCCCAAGTCTATAGACTCTGGTACAAAAGTTGCCGATCAAGAGGCCTTGCTCGTGAATGTGCTGCTTCTGGGAATATTCGCTATTCAGCATAGCGTCATGGCACGCCCCGAATTCAAGAAATGGTGGACGACCATCGTCCCAGCACCTATCGAACGCAGCACCTATGTCCTTTTTGCCAGCCTAGCACTCGTGCTGTTATTCTGGCAATGGCGACCCCTCACAGATTCTATTTGGTCAGTCGAGCATCCGGTTGCGCGTGCCCTACTTTACGGAATCTCGCTTTTTGGCTGGTTGATAGTGCTCCTGAGCACATTCATGATTAACCATTTTGATCTATTTGGGCTACGACAGGTCTACCTGCATCTTCGCAATGATGAATACAAACATCTTGGATTTAGGACACCAATGTTTTATAAATTTTTGCGTCATCCCATTATGTTGGGCTTTCTCATTGCATTTTGGGTAACACCAGAGATGACAGTCGGTCATCTGCTTTTCGCAGCCGCAACCACCGCATATATTCTCATTGCGATTCAATTAGAGGAACGCGATCTCACTAGATTTTTCGGCGACCACTATCGGCACTACAAACGCACAACGTCCATGTTCATTCCGCGTAGGTCAAAGCAGTAGAAAATGTCTTTATCGAAACGGTAGCCGAATCAACAACAAAGGAGGGGTGAAGAACCAACCCTCCTCCATTCAAATCCTGCCCTACTCAACATCCTTCCATGCCCGCCGCGCCTTAATCTGCCAAATCAGACTAAAGTCAACACTATATGCCTCCGCCAACGCCCTCAGTTTGTCGCCCTGAGCCAGTCGCCGTCGAATTTCCCGTACCTGCTCAACCGTCAATTTCACATTCGGGTGATTTGGCCCACTCCTATCCACATACGACCCAATCGCCGCATCAATTTGTCCCTGTCGTCGCTCCCCCATCATCGGGCGAATTTGTTGCATGAGTTGGATAGCGGGACGACTGCGCTTTGTAACCATATAAAAAGGCTTCCATTCAACCTCCCATCCCTTTCGTGTGTATGGCCCCATCACCTTAACTTGAAAAATATCGGCCACTCGTTGTGCAATATCTTGGTCTGTGGTATGTATCTTGATATTCGGCTTATTTGGGGCAGAAGGGGTCCCTCTCATAAATGACCCTTCGGCTTCCAATATCCCTGCCAGCCAGTAAAGTTCAAATTCCGGATTAAGGGGATAATCGTTAATGGCGCGTCCATTTGTTGCCGCAATAATCTGTTGTTTTCGGCGCTCTCCCATAAGGGGATAAACGGCTTGCATAATTTTGACAGCGTTTTTAGCAGCACTGATAACCCCATAACCGTCCTTTCGGCGCTCATTTCTAGGTTTTCGGTGGTAAACATAATTTACGCCGAAGATATAAGCGACCCTTTCAATTACATCTTTATCGCACATTTCGATGGTGATTCTTGGAATCGTTGGGGTACTCGGTCTGGGCTTTAAAAAAGACCCTTCACCCTCCAGTAATCCTGCCAACCAATAGACATCTTTGGAATCCAATATTCTTGGCCCACTAGACATGATATATAATCCCTTCTTGGTTACTAATTGCTTCGCGGCGATTGGTTTCTGCGCTCTGAGTGTTCACTGCACTCAGAGTGCCCTTTTCAAAGTCTGATAATGAGCCTATCTCGCTTTACCCTCCTTGTCAATCAGACAACTCGGTTTTTTGCTAAATTGAGCGCGGCGGATTCATCCCCGCGTATCGTCCAATGGCCCTATCCCAAAAAAGCAAATAGCCCCACCAAGTATTCTTAGTGAGGTTATTACAAAGCTATGGAAGCGCCGACCACTGCCGATCGGGTCTGCAAGGACCGCCCCCGCATGTCTACAAGTTTAGTTGACCTATTGCATTCGCTGTCAGTAGCCCGAGCCAACGCGGTATGCTGACAACTAACCGATGTCTCTTTTGTGACCCTTATCGGTGTCGAGTCACAGCACGCTATCTTTGGTGACGCCCACCGATCCACCCGGATAGAGACGGATGGGGCAGACGGCTAACCTTCTATGGGTTAGCTGCTTAGGTCAAGCCGGATTAAGCGGCGAGAGCGTAAGCAGTGTTGGTGTTGTTGGCACCTAATTTTTTGCCCATTGTTAACGCGGCACTAGGCTCCGCGACTTGCAACACGAGAACTAGCCTCTCACATCGAAACTATTTCGCTCCCCTGTGTAAAATCATTATAACAGACATTTATCAAAAATCTATTGGAATATTCGGCAATCTCGCGTTGTAATCCGGCCCTGCCAACAGCATAACAAAAATCGCATCGGCTAACGGACAAATATGGCCCTCTTTCATAACCGATGACATCACTTGACAAGTGCATACCGTTTCACCGTCCGAACTAATCTCTTTTCTATACTAACTATAACAGTGGATTATCGTATTTCAATAGTATTCAGCTATATCTAAATATAGTGGATACCTCTCCTTCACTTCAGGCCATAATCGCAGTATAAT
The DNA here is from genome assembly GCA_024434115.1 of Chloroflexota bacterium. GTDB lineage: Bacteria > Chloroflexota > Anaerolineae > Aggregatilineales > J027 > CFX10. Next base: position 1,241 of record QMIT01000009.1, on the reverse strand, counting down.
AAGCCTAATCGTTGTCTGGTGAGGAGAAATTGTGTCGGAAACCTATCGGCTGTTCATTGCCATTGAACTCCCCCCTGCCCCCTCTACCCTCCGCCCTGCCTTGCAGAGTACGCTAAAAGCGCTGCAACAAGCCGTTCCCACCAATACTGTCAAATGGGTTCAGCCAGACAATATGCACCTGACCCTGAAATTTTTGGGGGATGTCCCCGCCCGACAAATCAACGCAATCGAAAGGGGCTTGCAGGCCGCCATTACGGGCCATTCGCCATTTTCAATTGAGGTCGCCAATCTCGGTTGTTTCCCCAATTTTTCGCGTCCAAATGTGCTGTGGATCGGCTTAAATTCGCCAAATAACCACCTGCGCCGTCTGCGGGATAGTATCGAGCAGCACATCGCCCCGCTTGGTTATCCTACCGAAGACCGCGAATTCAGCCCGCATCTGACATTAGGTCGCGTCAAGCGTGACCTTGCCAAGCCTATCATCGGCAAAATCGGTCAGGCTGCACAGGGCATCAATATCGGCAAATTGGGGGATTGGCCTTGCGAATTCGTGCGGCTCATGCGAAGTGAATTACGACCTGAAGGCCCAGTTTATACATGTATTGCAGAAAAGAGGCTAAATAGCTAGATGACTGAGAACCAAAACAACGCACAGATGACAACGTTGGATTATGCCCGTGCCGTCGTGGACATCATTTCCGATGTCAAAGGCGAGGACGTGGTGCTGCTCGATTTACGTGATGTAACCGTCATCACCGATTTTTTTATCATCTGTACGGGCAACAGCGATCGCCAACTGAAAGCGATTATCGAGAAAATCAGCCAAGGCATGAAGGAAAAACATGACCTGCGGGGTGCTCGCATCGAAGGCAATCCAGAAGGTGGCTGGGTGTTGGTAGATTATGGCGATATTGTCGTCCACGTCTTCACAGAAGATCAGCGGGATTATTATGATCTCGAAGGGCTGTGGAGCAAAGGGAAAGTGCTGCTGCGCGTAAAATAAGCGCATTTCAGCTTAATGATTGAGGCGGCCCGCTGGAGTAATCGGCGGGTTTTTTAGTTTTTATCTCTTGGGGTATATAAACACAAAGACGGGCTGGAGGGGGTGTGGAGGAGGGAGGCAGGAACAGACAAGGGGTTGAGTGTGAGTTGGCAGTGACCTACTCTCCCAGAGGACAACTCCCCCAGTACCATCGGCGCTGACGGGCTTAACTGCCGGGTTCGGGATGGGACCGGGTGGA
>QMIT01000022.1 GCA_024434115.1 Chloroflexota bacterium | reverse complement strand
AGCCCGGCCTCTTTTTTTCGCGCCGCGCCTGTCACGGTTTTGTCACGCACATTTTCTATACTGTCCCTCACGATCCCATAAATCCTTGCACAGGTTGTGCCTCGGCCTTCTTATCCGTCCCCCGGTTGCTGAGGCACACCCTCTCTTTTAAGGAGTGTGACCTATGTTTTCTCCTATTTTCCGTCTAAGACGGTTGGTTTTGATCGGGGCGATTGCGGCTCTGGTGAGTCAACTGTGCGGTGTGGCTTCTCCCACCCATTCCCAAGAGGCCTCCCCCCAACGCATTGAGTCTGAGGATGCACTGGTTCAGCAGCAGGGGACATGGGCTGTTCAGGCGAGTGCCCAAGCCAGCGGCGGCACTTATCTCTATTCATCTGGCAGCCCCGACGACGTGTTGACACTCGAATTTGCAGGCACAGCCATCGAAATCCTCTATGTGGCCGGGCCGTCACTGGGCACGCTGGCAATTGAGGTAGATGAGACCGTGCTGCGGACGGTCATCACGACTGCCGACAGCACCGCCTATCAACAAATCACGCGCATTGATTATCTCACCGATGAAACCCACACCCTGCAAATCTATGCCCAAGAGGGTGGTATCGTTGGCGTGGATGCGTTTGTGCTGCCTGCCCCAACGGACAACAAACCCGATGTGCTCGCGGTCAATACCGCTGAAAATGAAACACGCGCAACCATTTGCTCACCTACGAATGCCCCCCATCGTGTATCCCTGACCTCCATTGGGACCGAGCCGAACAATGACGCTTATTATGCAGCTCTCTCAGCGGACGGGCGCTATGTCGCATTTGATTCCGAAGGGCCACTTATGCCGGGAGATGGCGATACCTTTAACGACATCTATGTGTATGATCGGCAGACCTGCACGCTCGAACTCATCTCGGTTAGCACAGCGGGGGTTAAGGGCAATGGCGGCTCTAACACGGCAAGACTCTCAGCCGATGGGCGCTACGTCGTCTTTGAATCAGCGGCCACCAATCTGGTTGCCAATGATACCAACGGCGTTTCCGATATTTTTGTGCGAGACCGTTTGAATGCTGTCACAACGCGCGTGTCCGTGTCTAGCAGTGGGGTTGAAAGCAGCGGCTCATCGTACAACCCTGATCTATCGGCGGATGGTCGTTTGATCGTTTTTGAATCGAACGGGACTAATCTGGTTGCCAATGACACCAACGGTCAACGGGACATCTTTCTCCATAATCGAAATACGGGGAACACCGTGCGGGTTTCCCTAACTTATCTGAGCGGTCAGGCAACGGGTGGGGCTTCGTCAGCACCAGACATTTCCGCCGACGGGCGCTATATTGCCTTTGAATCGGAGGCAACCAACCTCGTACTGACCGATACCAATGGCGAACAAGATATTTTTGTGCGTGACCGTCAAACGAATACGACCACCCGTGTTTCCGTGGTGACGGGTGGCGCTAATGCCAATGCTTACTCGTACCACCCCGCGATTTCCAATGATGGCAATCTGATTGCGTTTGCTTCGTTGGCGGATAATCTGGTACCCAACGACACCAATAGCAGCGATGATATTTTCCTCCATGACCGCACCACCTCGACTACCACGCGCATTTCGGTAGCGACTGACGGCACGCAAGGAGATTTTTATTCCGTATATCCGGTCATGTCGGATGACGGGCGCTATGTGGTCTATGAATCGTCTTCCGAGAATTTGGTGGCAGGCGACACCAATGCTGAAAGTGATATTTTTGTGTGGGACCGCACCCTAAACACGACCACCCGTGTCTCTATAGGCATCGGCGGGGTCGAGGGTGATGACAGTTCCTATGATGCAGCCATCTCAGCCGATGGGCGGTTTATCGCTTTCGATTCCAATGCCAATAATCTGGTGCCGGGGGATACCAATACCTTCGCCGAGGTCTATGTGACGCCACTTCTTCAACCTGCCGATGATTCATTGGCGCTGTTTAACCCACCCTACAATCAGGTCAATCTGATTGACACCCTTGCCGATACTCCGCCCTATACCGCCTATACCGCGTTTTCGGCCTATG